>JAAXZI010000162.1 GCA_012719955.1 Phycisphaerae bacterium
GATGGTCATCGGGTGAGGGGCACCCCCTGCCCCCATTGGCCAAAATGGCCCCGGAGACCCGAATCTCCCTGCCCGCCGTGATCGCGATACATCCGCCGCCTCCGCCTCCACCGGGCAATTCTGATGTTTGCCTTCCTTCGGGCATGCCCGCTCCGCCTCCGCTGCCGCCCTCCAAAACCAAGGCCAGATTCCCATAGGCCTGACCGCCGTATCTTGCTACTTCTTTGCCCCAAATATCGTCCTCACTCCAACCACCTGTTCCACCGAACCCTCCGCCGCCCGGAGGGGAACGTGACAGCAGTTTCCCGCCGCCCTTGCCCTGGCCTTCCTCACCGTATGCATAATCCCAGGTACCCCACCTCTCTGTAACCGGCTCCACACGGGGAGTGCCGCCTCGCCCGCCGCCCAAGCGGCCGAATCCTCCCTCGTTCAGACGCCCGTCCCCGCCGCTGACATCCAGCGTCGTATCGATGACCACGTCGCCCTTCGAAACCAGCGACAGAACCCGGCTGCCTTTGGTCGTCACTGTCACGTTCGAGGCCAGATGGATGGACGCAAAGGTAAACTCCGTCACCTCCGGTCCGTCGGTCTGCGTGCGAACCGTTCCGGTGTAGACCGTATCGCCGACCGTGATCGTCACCGCGTCGGTATCGATTTCCACCGTCCCCGAAGTCACCTCCAGCGACGGCGCCGCGTCCGGCGAATCACCGGGCGCCCCCAGAAGCTGCCTGTCAACACTGCTCACCGGCGTATAGACCGGGGTCCAGGTGTCCTC
The DNA here is from genome assembly GCA_012719955.1 of Phycisphaerae bacterium. GTDB lineage: Bacteria > Planctomycetota > Phycisphaerae > UBA1845 > PWPN01 > JAAXZI01. The sequence continues at coordinate 776 of JAAXZI010000162.1, forward strand.
CTCCGGAGGATCAATGTCCAACAGGCCTTCCGGGAAGGCCCCACAGCCGATAACCTGCAACAACCAGCCCGCCAGAAGAAGACAAGTCACTCGTGATATGGAGTTCATAACAACACCCTTCCGTAAGTGCAGAGCGCAAGATTCCTCTTTGACGTTTGTTGGCTAATATCGGGTGATTTCCGCCCTCGATACCAATTGGTACAGGAGCCCTTCTGCATTGCGCAGCTCTCCTCCGCTCGGTGATTTCAGCGGTTAGCGTTCAGCAGTCAGCAGTCAGCAATCAGCGGGAGGTAATCAACTCGCTGTACCGGCCGGGCGCGGTATCCGGCGAAAGGTGGGTGGCCGGTTGTTTCCCGAAATGAAAACGGCCGGTACGGAGCCCGGCCGCTACCATGCCATGGACGTTTCCCGCTGTGAACGATACGAGCTATCTTGTCGGCCGCAACGGCGTCACGTGAAAAAAAACACGCCCGGGACAACGCCCCGAGCGTGGGAGTCTATTCCTGTCAATTGTCGTGTGTGTGCACCCAGGTGCCGGCCGAAGCAACCGACTACCGACAACTGACTACCAACAACTGACAACTGACCACTGACAACTAACCACCAACTCAAATCTCCGGCAAGGCCTTCATGGCCTCTTCGATCTTCTCCTTGGGATACTCGAAGTCCTCGAGTTCGCCGGAGAGATAGCGGTCATACGACGCCAGATCGCAGATGCCGTGGCCGCTTAAGTTGAAGAGGATGCACTCTTCCTTGCCGGTGTCGCGGCAGCGGATGGCTTCGTCGCAGGCCGCCTTGATCGCATGCGAGCTTTCCGGCGCGGGGATGATGCCCTCGGTGGCGGCGAACAGCTTGGCCGCCTCGAAGCAGCCGGTCTGATAGAGGGCCTTGGGCTCGATCAGCTTGAGAGCGGCCGCCTGGCTGATCAGCGGGGACATGCCGTGGTAACGCAGACCGCCGGCGTGGATGCCCGCGGGCATGAAGGTGTGGCCGAGGGTGAACATCTTGAGCAGCGGCGTGAGCATGGTCGTGTCGCCGTAGTCATAGCGGTACTGCCCCCGGCTGAGGGTCGGGCAGGCCTGCGGTTCGGCGGCAATAAAGCGGATGTCCTTGCCTTCGGTGAGCTTGTAGCGCAGGAAGGGGAAGGCGATCCCGCCGAAGTTGCTGCCCCCGCCCACGCAGGCGACGACCACGTCGGGGAAGTCGCCGAACTCCTTGATCTGCTTCTCGGCTTCCAGGCCGATGATGGTCTGGTGCAGCAGCACGTGGTTGAGCACGCTGCCCAGGCTGTAGTTGGTGTCCGGGCGAGTGGCGGCCTCTTCGACGGCCTCGCTGATGGCAATACCCAGGCTGCCCAGGCAATCGGGGTCCTGCTGGAGAATGCTGCGCCCGGCGTTGGTCTGGTCCGTCGGGCTGGGCAACACCGTCGCCCCCCACAGGTGCATCATGGAACGCCGGTAGGGTTTCTGCTGGTAGCTGACCTTGACCATGTACACCTTGCATTCCATGTCCAGCAGGGTGCAGGCAAAGGCCAGCGACGCGCCCCACTGCCCGGCGCCGGTCTCGGTGGACAGGCGGGTAATCCCCTCCTGCTTGTTGTACCAGGCCTGGGCAAGGGCCGTATTGGGCTTGTGGCTGCCCGGCGGGCTGACGCTCTCGTCTTTGAAGTAAATCCGGGCCGGGGTCTTGAGGGCCTTTTCCAGGGACCGGGCCCGCACCAGCGGCGTCGGCCGCCAGATGGAATAGATCCGGCGAACCTCGTCGGGGATGGGGATCCAGCGCTCCGTGCTCATCTCCTGGCTGATCAGGGCTTTAGGGAAGATGGCGGCCAGATCCTCGGGAGTCGCCGGCTTCTTCGTGGCCGGGTGCAGCGGCGGCGGGCACGGGCTGGGCAGATCGGCCTGGATGTTGTACCACGCCTGGGGTATGTCTTTCTCACTGAGATGAATGCGTCGCGTATCCATGAACGGCTCCACTGACAATATAAAACACCGGCTCGATGCGTTCCCCTCGCCGGGGAAATGAGCTCACAACCCACTCCGCAGGGGGTGATGGTACCGCCGGGGTGGGGAGGGGTCAACTTCGGTTGCCCCGCCCGGATGGGTGTGATAGTCTAAGCGAGCGTGCGCGAGGGTGGGACCGCCAGGCACACGAAGTGTGCATCCCGGGGGCTCAGGCCGTGCTGTGGGGTACCGGCGTCCTGGGTTGCACCGGCCCCTCGCCGGTGCAGGAGGGCGGGCATCTTGCCCGCCTTCGCCGAACCCGAACGGGGGGCGGGCATCCTGCCCGCCTTCTTGAATCCGAACGGGGGCGGACGTCCTGTCCGGACCCCGACCAGCACCGAGCTTTGGCCAGGCATCCGGTCCGGTCGCCATGGCGAGAACGGCCGGTACAGAGCCCGGCCGCTACGGCTAGAGCAGCCGGTGCGGAGCCTTGGCCCTGCCGTGACGGCATCGAGGTAATCCGGGGTAACCATGGCACCCGCGCCAGGGGCCGCTTCTTTTAGAACACAACGAGATACCACACCCATGCCCGAAGTTAAGGTCACCGGCCAACGAGTTCCTTCGCTCGGAGTCGCATTGGCGGGGGTAACGCTCATTGGCCTATTGGTTGGCCTGGAGTCTTTCGCCGCCCTGGTCTTCTTTCTGCTGGAAGGGGTGGTCGCGCTGGCGGTGCTGACCGCGGCCGGGCTGGCGGGCGGGTGGATCGGGCGCTGGCTGGGGCTGAAGGATGCCCCCTGGGCCGAGCGGCTGATCCTGGGGGCAGGGCTGGGAATCGGGTTTCTGCCGTTGCTGGTGCTCGGGCTGGGTTCACTGGGCTGGCTCACGCGGACGGCCGCTTTCCTGCTGACCGGCGGCCTGGCCCTCGCCGGGCTGGCCAGATTGCTCCTCGACCCGTGGGAAATGGGGGTGATCAAATCGTCTCGGGCCTCCGCCGGGGCCGACCGGTCAATGGCCGTCGCGCCCCCCACGTTACGGCAGGTCGAGACCGGCAACGCCGCCCTGAATTGGCTCTGGCTGCTGGTATGCCCCTTTGTGGCCATCATGTTGCTGGGGGCGTGTCTGCCGCCGGGGGTACTCTGGCGTGAGGAGGGGTACGGCTACGACGTGCTCGAATACCATCTGGCCGTACCGAAGATCTTCTTCGAGGAAGGCCGGATCACCTTCCTGTCCAACAACGTCTACAGCAACTTCCCCTTGAACAGCGAGATGCTCTCGTTGCTCATGATGACGCTGCGTGGAGACCCCATTGAGGCCTCGTTTATGGCCGTCACGGTCAACACCGGCCTGGCCCTGCTGTTCATGGCCGCCGCATGGCTGGCCGGTTCGCGTTTCTCACCACGCGCGGGGCTGCTCTGCGGTGTTCTGGCCGGCACCACCCCCTGGATCGCCTACCTGGCCGGCATCGCCTACACCGAGGTCGGCATGCTCGCCCTGGGCCTGTGCGCCCTGGCCGCCGCCCTGCGCGAACGCCCCCTGGTGGCCGGCCTGCTGGCAGGCCTGGCCTGCGGGTACAAGTATACGGCCGTACCGCTAGTCGCGTTCCCGATCAGCTTCGTCCTGCTGGTCAGCCCCACGTCGTGGCCGCATCGGGTTCGCCATCTTCTGCTCTACGGTTGCGCGGCCCTGCTTACCTTCAGCCCCTGGATGGCCCGCAATATCGCCAATACTGGCAATCCCTTCTTCCCCCTGGCCTATTCCGTCTTCGGCGACGGCTCGGGCACTTGGGACGACGAGATCCACGTCACCTGGCAGAAAATCCACGGATCCGCCGCCGCCGAGCACACCGATGAGCCCCTCCTGGCCCGGGCCTGGGCCCGCACCGGACGGGACTTTCGCCTGGGCACGGCCACATTCCTGCTGGCGGCCATTGCCGCCGTCCGCCGCCGGGACCGCTGGACCGCCGCCCTGCTGGCCATGCTGGTGGTGCAGGCAGTCATCTGGCTGACCGCCACCCATCTCTTCGCGCGCTTCGCGACCGTCATGCTGCTGCCCATGCTGGTGCTGGCGGGAAGGGCCGTCGGGGATGAGCATACGCGCGAGGACGTCAAACCGGCCCCTGACCCCGACGAGAAGGCAAAGCCCCCGCCGCCGGTCGATTCATCACCGGCGCTCTGGGCTGGCCCTGAGGCCCGGAAGCTCGCGCTGGTCCAGGCACTGGCCTTCATCCTGCTGGTGGCGGGTTCCGGCTGGAACCTTTACCGCCTCGCGGGGCTCTATTATGATCACACCCGCGTTAACCGAATGCCCACCCGGGCTTACGGTCGGACCGACTGGTTCATCACCGGGCAGTGGCCCGGCACCCAGCACTGGCGGGCCATTAACTCCCTGCCGGCGGGCGCACGGATCATGCTGGTGGGCGAGGCCCGGACGTTCTACAGCCGCCGGCCCTGCGAGTACGCCACGGTGTTCAACCGGCAACCGCTCGCCGAGGCCCTTGAGCAAATGCAGGATCCGACCGCTGTGCTCGGCTGGCTGCGGGAACGCGGCGTCACCCATCTGCTGGTGCATTGGGCGGAAATCGGGCGGCTCGGGGGGACGTATGGCTTCCCACCGGTCCTGATGAACCCCAACCTGTACGCCATCATGGTCGGCGCCGGATTGAAAGAGATCGCCCGGTTTGATTACGGGCAGGAAGATTCAATGCCTTACGCCACCCTTTTCGAGGTACCGCGATCATGAGCGAGATCGTCAACGTCGGAATCTGCACCGTAGACGCCATCGGCCAGACCATCGACAGCTATCCGCCCCCCGGGGGTCTCCGGCTGTTCGACAAACTCGCCATGACCACCGGCGGAAACGCCGTCAACTGCTCGATCGCCCTGGCCAAAATGGGCCTCCCCTGCGACGTGGTGGTCAAGGTGGGCGACGACGCCCTGGGCGAATTCGTGCTCAGCGAATGCCGCAAGTACGGCGTCAACACCGAGGGCATTATCCGCGCCCCCGGCATCCACACCTCCTACAGCTTCGTCTGCGTCATGCCCGGCGGGCAGCGCAGCTTCTTCCACACCATGGGCACCAACGGCACGCTCTGCTACGACGATATCAACCTGGACATCATCCGCCAGGCGAAGTTCTGCTTCGTGACCGGCACCATGGTCATGAAAACCTTCGACGGCGAACAAACCGCCCGGCTGCTGGCCGAGGCCCGCAAGGCCGGGGCCAAGACTCTTCTGGATACGGTCTATGTGGATAACGCCACGACCGAGGCCTGGCATGCGGCCATTCACCCCTGCCTTCCGGTGCTGGACTACTTCATCCCGTCCTATCCGGAAGCCAAGGCCGTCACCGGCCTGAGCGAGCCCAATGACATGGCCAAAGCCCTGCAGGCTCGCGGTTGCAGGAACGTGGTCATCAAGATGGATGAACGCGGTGCGTTCTGCCGGGAGGCCGACGGCACAGAGACATTCGTATCCTCGTACCAGGTGGAGAAGGTCGTGGACACCACCGGCGCCGGCGATTGCTGGTCAGCGGGCTTCCTGGCCGGTCTGCGCGAGAGGCTGAGCATGCCCGAGGCCGCCCTGCTGGGCAATGCCACCGCCGCTCACTGCATCCAGGCGCCCGGCGCCTCCACCGGCATCGTCCCGCTGGAGCAGATCAAGGCCTTCCAGAAGAAGACCCCGTTACGATCGTAAGTCGACCCAAGTCGGCGCTTAACGCGACACCTTCACCACCATCGCGTCGCTGGCCGTGCGCCCCTCGCTGTCGGTGACCGTCAACGTGAACGTGTAGGTTCCCGTCTTCGTCGGTGTGAAGTCGGGCTCCAGATCGTTCGCCGTGACCAGTTCCGCCACCGCAGGAGACCAACTGGCCGTGTACGGGCCAATGCCGCCGCTGACGGTGGGTGAAAACACGATGGTCTCGCCCAGCAACATCGTCTGGGAGTCGCCGGCATCCACCTTCAGCGGGAGCCGGACGGTGACGTTTGTTTCCGCGGCGGCGTTCTGGTTGATGTCCAGAACCGTGTCCGGAATGGTGAGCGTCATCATGCTAGGATCGATCGCATCCGGCTCGGTGGCATCCAGGACCAGGCGAACCGTACGGCCGTCTGGCCGCACCGTCGCCGTCTGGACGTTGGCGCCGGCAAAGGTGTAGGTGGCCTGTTCGGCACTGAGCTTATCCAGCACCTCGTTGAATACGACGTCAATCCAGTAGAGGACCGTTGTCTCCGGGTCCAGCTCAGGTTCGGCCGGCGGCTGCTGGAAGAGCGTCGCCCGCACCACGCTGGGACCTTCCACGTCGGCAGTGTTCCGAGCCACATCCGCGCCCACGGTGGTGATGCTGGTAGTGCTCCGGCCGTTGATGTCGGTCACCGCGGGCATGATTTCCAGAAGGTCGTCGTAGTTGACACCGCCCGTGTTCGACCCCGTGGTAGCAAACGTCAACGTGGCAATCCGGCCGGTCGGATCCAACACCACCGAACTGGGCTGGTGGGTATTTATCTCGCCCGCGCGGTGAAGGCGATAATTGGCCAACCGTGTGGTCGTAAGTCGGTCCATCACCTCACTGAACTCGATCTGGATCTCGTATTCCGGCTTGTTCGCGCCCCAGGTCCGGGAGAGAGCCATGGGCGGCGTCACGTCGGTTGGATTGACGTTGATGGGTGCGGGCGAAGTGCTGATATTGGCCCGGCCGTTGATGTCCTTGACCTGGTCCGAAACGGTCAGCAGGTCCGTGATATTGAGACCGCCGGTCACCGAGTCCGCGAAGACCAGCGTCACGATCCGCCCGCTGCCATCCAGCGTGACACTGGTCGGCCTGATCGTGTCCGCGCCGCCCGCAGCGGCAAGCTGGTAGTATTCCGGATTGGTGGCCGAGGTCTTATCCAGCACCTCGCTGAAGGTAAGCTTCACCAGGTAGAGCGTCTGGTTTTCGCCCCAGACGCGGCCCCGTTCGGCCGAGAGGCTGGGGCCGGCCATATCCACCAGATTCGCCGTGACGGGGGTCGGTTCCGTGCTGCTGGTGGGCTGCCCGTTGATGTCCGTGACACCCACGATTCTGAGCTGATCCGTCAGGCACAGGCCATCGACAGTGCCCTCGAACGTCAATACCACCGTGCGCCCGGAAGCATCCAGCGCCACCGGCTTCACGCCCGGTGTGGTGGACTGGGGCATGTTGCCGCCGAGCTCATAATGGGAGGGCTCTTCGGCTGAGGCCTTGTCCAGCACTTCGTTGAAGGTGACACTGATCTGATAGCGGGTCTGGTTGATGCCCCACACGCGAGCCAGGGCCGGCGCCGTAGGGCCGGTCGAATCGGCCGGATTCACGTCAATCCAGTCCCAGTCAACGCTCGCATTCTCCCGGCGATTGATGTCGCGAACCTCCGAGCTGATTTTGAGCAGATCGGTCTGGCGGAATCCCTCGGCAGTCCCCTCGAAGGTAAGCGTCACCACCTTTCCCGACGCATCCAGCACGGCCTGCGTAGGCTGGACGGAAATCGTCCCCCCGGCCGAAGTCGAGCCCGCCAGCAGGTAGTTGTGGATGTCTTCGGCCGAGGTCCCGTCCATGGCCTCGCTGAATTCGATGATGACGGTGTAACTCGCCTGATCGCTACCCCAGGTTCGCATCACTGCGGTCGGCTGGTCCACATCCTCGGGGTTGGGGCCGATGGCCTGACTGAGCGCGGGCTCCATCACTCCCCCCTTCGCGTCGCGGAGACCCCCGCCGACTCCAAGGTCCAGCTTTGCAAACGAGGACAACCGCTCATTGAAAACCAGCGATACCGTTCGCCCGTCGGCGCCCAACGTGGCAGAGATAGGGTTCAACCGGCCGTCGATCCGGTAGTTGGCGATATTCGTCGCGGACGCCGGGTCCAACTGCTGGTCAAACCTGGCCAGCACCTGGTATCCGCCCCCCCCGTAATCCGCTCCCCAGGTCAGGGCGGCAATGCCCGCCGCCGGGGAGATATTGATGGTCACGCTGTCCGAAGCCGTCGCTCCCAGGGCATCCGTCACCGGCAGCGTATAGCTCACCGTACCTGAAACGACGGGGGTATACACGGGCTGGGCCTGGGTTGCGCTCGATAGACCGCTGATGGGAGACCACAGGAAGGAGTATGGAGCCACGCCCCCCGAAGCGCTGCCTTCCAATACCACTGAAGATCCCACCGCCGTGAACTTGTCCGGGCCGGCATCCGCCTTCAATACCCCTGAACCGCCGCCCCCGCCGCCGCCATCGCCTGACGCCCCGACAGTGATGCGCACCGAGTCGCTGGCCGTCGCCCCCAGGCTGTCTTGCACGGTCAAGGTGTACGTGATCGTCCCCGGAGTTCCGGCCGTCAGAACGGGTTGGAGCACATCAGATCTGTCCAACCCCACCGTCGGCGTCCAGGAGTATGTATAAACCCCGGAACCACCGCGGACTGTGGCCTGGAGTACCACCGAGCCCGACTGGATCGCCAGATCAGGCCCGGCGTCCACGACCAGTTGCCCGCTTATGTCCGGGCAACCTTGCCCCATCAGAAGGCCTGCGACCAGAACGATACCCCCGAACGCACAGACCCGGAACGCGCGGACACATCCAGCGGTGAACATACGTTGGTCCCCTGCAACCTGCGACTTTGCAACTTCCTGTTCGAACGACTTCTTAACTGTTCGCCCGAGCGTCAGTCGGACGGAGTCTCAAGTGTGGACCCATCCTACGGCAGATCAAGTGTTCAGGCAACAGCAGGGATGTGTTTCTGTAGGGCAAGACGGAAAAACGATCTCCCTTCCCGTAGATATTTCACCTCGAAGTTGGTTCCCACC
>JAAXZI010000163.1 GCA_012719955.1 Phycisphaerae bacterium
GTCATGGATGGCTTCGGCCTGGATCCACAGGTAGCCAGCCGAGGCCAGCCCACCGACCAGCACCAGCCCGGCCAGGGTATAAAATGACCCGATCAGGAACCGAATAATGGGGTAATCGCGCTTCCGGGGCATTTTCGTACACCGGGCGGCTATCTTACCAAACGGCGGCATGAAGTCCAGATGCGACAGGGAGACAAGGGAACACGGAGACAAGGCGACGAAAGCACGTTCGTCTCCCGGTCCCCTAGTCTTTTTGTCGCCTTGTCATCTGGTCACTGGGACTCAGGGAGGGTGATCAGATCCGCCAACCGCTCCATCTCCTGCCGCCAGGCCCAGTCGGCGAACGTCTCCTTGTCCACCCGCTCCGCCTGCCAGGCCTTGATCAGCCGCTCGATGGCCAGATGAACCAGCTCGGCCGGCACCTTGATCTTCTTGTCCCCGTCGCGGCAGATGAACCGCCCGAACTCCGGCCGTTCCCCCATCCGCCCGCCGACCAGCACGTGGTAGTGCTCCACGCCCTTCTGGCCCTTCCACACATACAACGTACCCTGCAGGCCGATGTCCGCGATCTGGTACTGGGCGCAACTGTTCGGGCAGCCGGTCACCGAGACGAAGACCGGCTCATCCGTGGGCACGTTTTCTTCGAGGTAATCAAGAATCCGTTTGGCCCGGTCCTTTGTTTCCACCACTGCGAGATTGCAGAACTGCGTCCCGGTGCAACTAACGAGATTCCGCCGCAGCGGATGGGCCTCCACCGGCAGGCCGATGTCCGCGAGCTCCTTGCACAAATCCCGCGTCTGGTCCGGCCGGACATGCAGGAAGATGATGTTCTGCTTGATGGTGGTGTTGAGTTGCCGTTCCGGGTCCTGGCAATATTTGTCAGCCAGGTCGGCGATCTGGGTCATCTGGTCGGCCGACAGCCGTCCGCGCGGCACCGGCACGCCCACATACATCAGCCCGTTTTTGAGGATGCCCGGCCCGACGTGATCGTCGTGACCCGCTCCCACCGGCCCGATGATGCTTTCGTCGTGCTCCAGCCGGTAGCCCAGGTAAGATTCGAGCTTCTCGCGAAACGCCTCCCAGCCGATGTCGGCAATGTAGAACTTCAACCGCGCCCGGAGCCGCCCCTGGCGCAACGAGTCCTGGTCGCGGTAGATATGGGTGATCTTCCGGCAGACGTCCTTGATGAGTTCGATATCCGGCCTCAGGAAGACGCGCAGCGACGGCCCGTAATACGGCGTATCGCGCAGCCCCCCGCCCACGCACACGCCCAGCCCGCGTTCCAGCTGGCCGTTGCGCCGCCGCTCGACACCGAACAGGCCGATCTCATTGATCTGCGGGGCCACGCAATGGATCCGGCATCCGCAAATGGACGTCTTGTGCTTGCGCGGAAGATTGCTGAACTCCTTGCCGCCGGCCCTGAACATATCCGAGATCGCCTGGGCCATCCCGCCGACATCCACGATCTCATCGGCCAGCAGCCCGGCCAGCGGGCAGGCGGTGACATTCCGGGGGGCGTCCCCGCAGGAAAACTCCTGGTACATCCCCAGCTTGTTGTAAATCCGATCCATGATGTCGGGGACGTCCCGGATCGTTATCCAGTGAAACTGTATATCCTGCCGGGTAGTGATATCGCCGAAGTTACGGCCGTAGCGCCGGCCGATCTCGGCAATCTCGCGCAACTTGAAGGCGCTCAAGGCCCCCCCGGGGATCTTCACCCGGAACATGAAATGGCCGTTGTTGGGCTTCTGGCGATACACCCCGTACCATTTGAGCCGCTCGAAGTCGTCCGGTTCGATGGCCCCGTAATCGCCAATAGCGGCATACCGCTGGAGATCCACCCAGACATCCAGCCCATCCTTTATCTTCTTGATCGTCTCGACCTTTTCAGCCTTGGAAACGGCCATTACCCGCACCTGCCATTAAATTATCTTAAGTCTCGGCCCAAACCCGATTATATGGGCACGACCCGGCCAGCGTCCAAAGCTGCAGGCGCCTGGTTTGAAGCCGGCCGGCGGTCTCCGCGCCATGACGGGCGGCCTCCGCCCCATGAGGGACGAACCCGGACAAGGTGCCGCCGTTGCCCGCTTGCATTGCCGGGCAGATGTGACTATAGTGTGCCGTTAAGAAGAGTACGAGTGTAAGGATAAAGTTTGGGCGAGCGGCTCGGTTGTCCCTCTTCGAGCCGGCTTGCGGTGATTGGTCAATCTCCAGTTGAGTGGTGGTAAGTAGAGATGGCGATTACGCTGGAACGTAAGCAGCAAGTGGTGGCGGACTATCGGCAGCATGAGAAGGACACCGGCTCGCCGGAGATCCAGGTCGCCCTGCTGACGGAACGCATCAATGAGCTGACCGAGCACCTCAAGCACCACAAGAAGGATCAGGCCTCGCGCAGAGGGCTGCTCAAGATGGTCGGCCGGCGGTCACGCCTGCTCAAGTACCTGACTTCCGTGGATCGCGAGCGTTACCAGAAGCTCATTAGCCGCCTCGGCTTGCGCAAATAAGTTCTCTGGACGCGGAACCTTACCGGCGAGCGGTCCCTACAGTCTCAACCAACTCGCCCGAGAAGCATTCCTTCTATCCTTTCATCACACTCGTACCGAGGCGTCGGCCCAGGGTTTCTTGCCCCCGCCGCTGCTACCCCTTTCGCCATGCGCACAGTCACGCGGGCTGGCGGGGGGGCGATTGTATTTGAAGTCAAAGTCAACGTTCTATAAATCAGCATTTTGTCGGTAAGGTAGGCAAAAGGATGGCAATTACGAGAGTTGAAGGCGAAGTTGGCGGGCGGAAGATCGTTTTCGAGACGGGCCGAATCGCCAAACAGGCAGATGGCGCGGTCATGGCGTACTACGGCGAGTGCGTCGTGCTGGGCACCGCAGTTCGTGCCGAACCCCGGCCGGGCATTGATTTCTTCCCCCTGACGGTCGATTACCGGGAAAAGGCCTATGCCGCCGGCAAGTTCCCCGGCGGATTCTTCAAACGCGAAGGCCGCCCCACCAGCAAGGAAATCCTCACCATGCGGATGATCGACCGGCCCATCCGCCCCCTGTTCCCCGAAGGTTTTATGGACGAAATCCAGATCCAGACCGCCGTCCTGGCGGCGGATCCGACCTTTGATGCCGACATTACGGGCGTCAACGCCTCATCCGCGGCGCTGTCCATCAGTTCCGCTCCCTTCGAAGGCCCGATCGCGGCAGTCCGCGTCGGCCGGGTGGACGGCAAGTTCATCCTCAACCCCACCTACGACGAGATGGAGGTCTCCGATCTGGACCTGGTCCTGGCCGGCCATCCGGACGGGATCAACATGATCGAGGTGGGCGCCCACGAGGTCACGGAAGACGTGATGCTCGAAGCCATTGCTTTCGGCTACGAAGGCGTCAAGGCCATCTGCGACCTGATCCTCGAACTGCGCGAAAAGGCAGGCAAGCCGCGAGAGTGGACGCCCCCGGCAGTCAACGAAGAACTGAACCGCATCGTTCGCGAGAAGGCTTATGACGAGCTTCGCAAGCGCCGCCAGATTGTCGGCAAGAAGGAGCGTCAGATCGCCATCCGCGAATTGTATGAGGCGATTGCCAACGAGCTGTCCCCCGAAGATGCCGAGAACCCGCCCTTCGAGCGGACCGCGGTCATGAACGCCATCCATGCCGTTGAGGAGGAGGTGTTCGTTGACAGCTTCCTGGAGACGGGCATTCGGACCGATGGTCGCGGCCCGACCGACCTGCGTCAGATCACCTGCGAGGTCGGCATTCTGCCGCGGACGCATGGTTCCGCCCTCTTCACCCGCGGCGAGACCCAGTCGCTGGTGGTCGCCACCCTGGGAACCGCCCGCGACGAGCAGATCATCGACGGCCTGATGGAAGAGTACAGCAAGAAGTTCATGCTGCACTACAACTTCCCGCCCTTCTCGGTGGGCGAGGCCAAACGCATCACGGGTCCGGGGCGGCGGGAAATCGGCCACGGCGCGCTGGCCGAGCGCTCACTGGAAGCGGTGCTGCCACCGGTCGAAAAGTTCCCCTACACCATCCGCCTGGTCAGCGAGATCACCGAATCCAACGGATCGAGCTCCATGGCCTCGGTTTGCGGCGGAACCCTGGCCCTGATGGACGCCGGCGTGCCGATCATCCGGCCGGTGGCGGGCATTTCCATCGGTTCGATCCACAAGGGCAACCGCCGGGTGCTGATCACCGACATCATCGGCGAGGAAGATCACTTCGGCGACATGGATTTCAAGATCGCCGGCACCCAGCGCGGCATCACCGGCATTCAGCTCGACCTCAAGGAACGACTGATCACGCTGGAGACCATCCGTGAGGCTTTCCAGCAGGCCCGGGAGGCCCGGCTCCAGATCCTGCGCACCATGCTGACGGCGCTCAAGCGGCCGCGCGAAGACATCAGCCCGCACGCGCCGCGGATCATCACCATGAAGATCAACCCGGAGAAGATCGGCGCGGTCATAGGGCCGGGCGGCAAGGGTATCCGCCGGATCGAGGCGGCCACCGGTGCGACCATCGACATCGAGGACGACGGCACGGTCATGGTGGCCTGCGTGGGCCTGGAGAACGCCATCCGGGCGCGCGAGATGATCGAGCAGGTCACCGAGGGCGTCAAGGTCGGCAAGATCTACACCGGCCGGGTGGCCAGCATCAAGGATTTCGGCGCGTTCATCGAGGTGGCCCCGGGCCAAGACGGCCTGTGCCACATCAGCGAGCTGTCCGATTCGTACGTGAAGAACGTCAGCGACGTGGTCAAGGTCGGCGACGAGGTTCGCGTGAAGGTCATCCTCATCGACGACCAGGGCCGCGTGAAGCTGAGCCGCAAGCAGGCTCTTCTCGAGGAGAACGCAAACACGGAAGGCGAGCAGGAGCCTGCCGCCACCAGCGGCAATCGTTGAACAGGTAGTTGCATCCCGCCTTCGCGGTGAGGAACGCCGATCGAACGGGTGCTCCATCCTTTCAGGGATGGGGGAGTGATTGCCGGTGGGTCCGGAGAATCGTCCCCCCCCTTCTGAAGAGGTGGAGCACCCCTTACGGTATAGAGTGGCGCGATTGACATGGGCGAACCCGCATTTGTGCTGATTGTTGAGAACGAACCTGAACACGCGGAAACCCTGGCGGCGGGGCTGCGCGAGCAGGGCCATGCCTGCCGGGTCGTCACTTCGCTTGAGGATGCTCTGGAAAGCGTTCGGACCCGACGGCCGGATGTCATTATCGCCGACGCGGAGATGGCCGGTTCCAGCAACGGGGCCCGGCTCATTCGCGAATCCAACCGTCTCGCGCCGGAAACCGAGATCGTGCTCATGTCCTCGGACGGCGAAAGCGCAGCCCTGATCGCCGGCCGGGCGGGCGAGCAGCTTCGCATCTTTGATTACCTTCGCAAGCCGGTCAACCTCGATGACGCCCGGGTGATCGTGGCCCGCGCCGCGGAGCAGGCCCGTGGGAATCTCGAAGCCCGCATGCTCCGCGAACAGGCCGAACGCCGGATGGAGTTCGAGGGTATCATCACCGCCAACGAGCAGATGATGCGCATCCTGCGCCGGGTGAAGCGGGTGGCCAACAGCAAGCTCACCGTGTTGATCCTGGGCGACTCGGGCACCGGCAAGGAGCTGGTGGCCCGTGCCGTGCACCGGCATTCGCCGCGCCGCAACCGGGCCTACCGGGCCATCAACTGCGCCGGGCTCAACGAGAATCTCCTCGAAAGCGAGCTTTTCGGCCATGTGAAAGGCGCCTTCACCGGCGCGATCGCGGACCGCAAGGGCCTCTTTGAGGTGGTCGATGGAGGCACGCTGTTCCTCGACGAGGTCGGCGACATGCCCATGTCCATGCAGGCCAAGCTGCTGCGCACGCTGGAGAACGGCGAGATCATGCCCGTGGGGGCCAACGAGATCCGCCACGTGGACGTTCGCGTGGTGGCCGCCACCCGCCGGGATATCCGCGGCATGGTCGAGAAGGGCGAGTTCCGCGATGACCTCTTCTACCGGCTCAACCAGGTGATGATCCGCCTGCCTCCGCTGCGCGAGCGGCGCGAGGACGTGCCGTTGCTGGTCGAGCATTTTCTCAAGCTGGCCTGCGAGGTGCACGGCAAGAAAATCGAATCGATCGCTCCCGAAGTGGTCCGCAAGCTCACCAGCCACCAGTGGCTGGGCAACGCGCGCGAGCTGCGCAGCGTGATCGAAGCCATGGTCGTGGAAGCCAACGGCCCGCGCCTAACCCTGGAGGACCTGCCCGAGCACATCCGCGGCAGTACCGAGATCGTCCCCGCCGGCCTGCCCAACACCGCCGGCTTAACCATGGAACAGCTCGAAAGCCTGCACATCGCCAATACCCTCAAGCTCACCGGCGGCAATCGCGAGAAAACCGCCAAAATGCTGGGCATTGGCGCCCGAACGCTCTACCGCAAGCTGCGCGAATACGGGCTGCAGTAAGCTCCCGCATCTCATGATCCGTAAAGTGAGGGGAACAAAAACGGCCCGGCAATTTCCTGCCGGGTGCCGGGGCGGATATATCTGGCGATATTGGCGAGACTTATGCCACTACCGAGCCTGCTTGGGATCCCTGGTTCGCATCAGAACTCACAGCCAAAATGCCAAGACGGCGTGAAGATAGGCCCCTCTATCTTGCTCCAGAGCCTGTTGAGCTGTAGGATACGCTCTTGAAAAAGGTTACCTTCCGGCACGGAGGCCGAGCCGGCCGTTGGGCGCAGGCAACGGTCGGAGTCTCTCGATTCGTGTATAGACATGTTCAAGAAACTGTTCGCCAGCGACGGTGGCAACCTGAAGTCTGGGGTGGCTTATGCGATCCTTGCCATCGCCGTTGCCTGCGGCGGTTATTTCGTTTACGCCACGTGGACAAGCGGTGACAGGCCGTTGGTCTCCACGGTGATGTGCGCCAATTCGAGCTGCAATCATGTCGATCAGCGCGCTCAGGAGGTCGGGGAGGACTGGCCCCAGAAATGCCCGAAGTGCGGTCAGCAGACGCTCTTCGTGGCATTCAACTGCCGTAAGTGCGCGGCGCCCAACATCTGGAACGAGAATCGGGGCCTGCGTCCGCCGACTCGGTGCACTCAGTGCGGCCAGGAGAACAGACATGGCTCGTAAAGCGATCCTCCGGCAGGCGGGTTTCACGCTGATTGAGGTGCTGGTCGTAGTGGCCATCATCGCCCTGCTGGTCAGCATTCTGCTGCCCTCATTGGCCAAGGCCAAGGAGCAGGCCCGCTCCACCGTCTGCTCCAGCAGCATCTCCCAGATCGGCAAGGCGTGCGGCATGTACACCACCGAGCAGAAGGAGTGGATTCCCGGCTCGCCGCTGACCACCGGATACTACTGGGTGCAGAACTACGGCAGTTCCGCCTGGGATCCGTCCTTGCCGGGCTTCAACCGCTTCGTGGTCGAGTGGTTCGATTTCGCCACGCCGTTGCGAGCTTTGATGCACGGCCCCCGGAGCATTCCGAAACTGGCCAGCGCACAAGCCACCCGGAACGCCCTGCTCAAGCAGGTAACCGAAGAGCCCTTCCACTGTCCTTCGAACCCGCACCGTTACGGACCGTACGGCGGGGCCGGCCCCACCATTCGGGCCACCAGCTACCTGACCATGAGCACCATCGTGCGCGGCGGCCCGGGCGCATGGGACCAGTACAGCAAGGTCAGCAGTTCCCTGGCCAATGACGTTGCCCAGAGCAGTTCGTGGGGAGTCGCTCCGCCTTCATCCTATCTGCCGAAGCTGAGCCGCCTGGGCCGCATGCAGGTGAAGGTGTTCGTCGCAGACGGCTTGCGATTTGTGAACGATGATGGCCAAAGCATGGACTACAATATCCAGGTTGCCGCCACCAAGGGCTTTAACACGGCCGATCCGCCGTGCACGGCCTGGCCGTACGGCCGGGAATATAATTTCGGCGCCCAGTACTCTTACCGCCACGGCGGAAACAAGAACCGGATGAACGCCGGTTTCTTCGATGGCCATGTGGAGAGCCTTCCAGTCGTTACCGGGCCGGCCTCCACCGCCTTCCGGGGCCGCGCGATTGAGCCGCAATACTATTATCCCAGCGGAAGCGTCGTTAACACTCCAAGCGAACTGCACAAGAGTTCCATTCCCCAAGGCACAAAACTGCCTTGAGTCGGGTGTTGCGGTCCCTGGCCGTTCAATCCGGATCCTCCACCTTTCCGACTCGCATCTGGGAGCACACTTGCCCGTTCGGCCCCGGCGCTGCCTTCCGCGCCGGGGCGAGGATCTAATTGCCAGTTTCAAGAACGCGGCGGCGACGGCCTTGCGCGAAGCGGTCGATCTCGTCATTCATACCGGCGATCTTTTCCACTCTCCGGCGCCTTCCAGTACGGCCATGATGGCGGCCGCTGAGCCGCTGATGGAGATGGCGTCGGGCGGAATACCGGTCGTTCTGCTGGGCGGGCGGCATGACGGCGGCCTCTCCCAGATCCCCCTGCTGCTGGCCCATCGCAACATCCATTGGATCCATCAGCCGCGTACGGTGGTGCTGGACCGCCACGGCATCCGCATCACGGTGACGGCCGTGCCGCATTTGGAGCGCGTGACGCCGGAGCGATTCGCTGAGGCATTGAAGGCGGCCGGCGCTGATCGGGCTGAAGGGGATATTCGCATCCTGGCGCTGCACCAGGTGTTCGAGTCGGCGGTCCGCGGGCCGCTGGGCCATCGGTACACCGGGGACGAGGTGGTTCCGCGCGACCGGTTGCCGGACGGCTTTCACTACGTGGCCGCCGGCGGCGCGCACCGGCACCAGGTGCTTCAGGGGCCGGAAGGCACGCCCCTCGTCTACGCCGGTTCCACCGACCGCATCAGCTTTGACGAACAGTATGAGCCCAAAGGCGGCGTGCTGGCCGAGTGGGCCGACGGGCGAATGACGCTTCGCTTCATTGAGCATCGTGTACGCCCCATGGCCGTCCTGCCGCTGGATGTGAGCGGCCTTCGTCGCGGGCGGATTATCGACCGGGCCATGGAGAGCGTTGCCGCCCTGCCGGCCGATACCTTCGCCGAATTGCGTCTGACCGGCCAAAGCACGCGTACGGCCCTCTCGGCCATGGATCTGCCGGGGCGGGCGCGGGAAATCCGACCGGACGTGCTGTTGCAGGTTGCTTTTGCGGCTGTGGAGATGCAGAAGAGGCGATCTGCCCGCACAGTCCGGACGGAAGGCGGGCAAGATGCCCGCCCCCCGAGTTTGGCAGAAGGCGGGCAGGATGCCCGCCCCCCGGGGTCGGCATTCGCATGCCTGGGCACCCCGCCGGAGCCGCTCGTGCAGGCGTCCATAGAGGACGTCAGGCTTCTGCCTCGCCGGCCCGGCGCCTACTGCCTGTACGACACCGCAGGCCGGCTGCTGTACGTGGGCAAGGCCCGCGATCTGAGAACGCGGGTCAGGTGCCATCTCCGGCCGGGCGCCGTGGCCGGGTATTTCTCCGGTTGGACGCGGCACATCGCGCGCGTTGAGGCCCGACCGGCGTGCAGCGAATTGGAGGCGTTGCTGGTCGAGGTCGAGCTGGTTCGCAGGCTCCGGCCGCCATTCAACCAGCAGATGCGATTCTGGTCGCGGTATTGCTACATCGCCCCGGATGGCAGGCACGGCCGGCTTGTGATCCATCGCCGCCGGCCAAAGACAGGCCCCTGCTTCGGCCCCTATCGCTCTCTCGGGCAGGCCCGCCGCATTCTGGAGGCGATTGAACGGGCCCGGAGCGCCGGCAACGGAGAACGCTCACGAAGTGCTGGACTCGGCGATCTGCCCACGATTTGGCGGGCGGCCTTGTCGGGCATTGACGATGCGGCCATGCGTACGTTGGAAGCCCAAGCCGAAGCCCTTGTTCACGAATCCGCGGCGACAGGCGACCCGGCAGACAGTCCAACCCCCTGTGGGGGCTCAGGGTCAGGGCCCTTTCCGGCACACCAGTTTCACGGCGAAAAAGGCGGCCAAGAGGCATGGTTCCCCAGGAATCCAGGCGGGCAGGATGCCCACCCTCCGAGAAAACCAGGCGGGCAAGATGCCCGCCCTCCGAGGAATTCAGGCGCGCAAGATGCCCGCCCCCCGGCAACGGCCGGCCCTTCTGGGGGGCGGGCATCCTGCCCGCCTCATGGGACGAAACGCGAGGCTCCTGGACCGCAAGAGGTACAAGGACCGCTTCCGCTAAACCGGTTTTGCGCCTCAGAGGTACAAACGGCCGGCGCGGAATCTCTCATGGGGGGCATGCTCGTGCTGCCCGGCCAAGATGAGACCCGGCGGTTGGTTCTGATCACCGATCGCGGCCTGCGTTTTGATGTGTTGCGGCCAGACCCGGCCGATGCCGCCCGCGTGCTGGCCCGGCACCGGCGACTCACCCCGCATATCGGCACGGCCCCCGGCCCACTGCGTCGCAGCATGGCCGATGCTCTGTGGCTCATCGCGCGACATCTGCGGCGAAACGACGCGAAGTACGCGCTGATTCCAGCCACAACCGCGAGGGAACTGACCCCGCAGTCCCTGCTAAACATTGCCACCGCCCAAAACCAGCAAGAACGCGCGTAAAAAGCAACTGCCTGCTCTGCAAGCCGACTCCCCAGCCCACCTGGCAATGCCAATGCCCAAAAGCGGGCAAGCCCATCGCTTCCGCACTGATTCGGAAGGTTTCTCATACGGTTTGCATTGCAAACTTGGGCAGGTTCCTGCCCGGTTGTTGGTCGCCCCGCTGCTGATCGCTTTGATCTTCGCGCCCCCACCTCTGCAGAGGCGGGGCACCCAACGCGCAAGATGCATTGGAGATCCGTATCAGTTCTCAGTTCTCACTTCGCGAAGCGCATCAGATCACATCCATGAACCCGCCCCATCGCGCGCAGACCAGCCCCATATCCTCTCCGACCACCAACGACATATACCGAATGATCTCCACCCAGGGGAGCTCTCCGTCCCCGTGTCCCCTTGTCTCCCCCGCACGCCCTCACCTCACCGGCGCCAGCACCTGCGCCGTGCGGGCGGGGATGTAAATCTGGATGCTCTGTTTACGTCCATGCCAGGGAACGGCCTGCCAGGGGTAATGCTGACCGGCCTGCACGATCCCGTGGCCGCTGAACCAGAAGTCGTCGGTGTTAAGCACGAGTCGGTAGTCGGCGGGGTCGGGCACGCCTATCCGATAGTCCGGGTACGAGCGGCTGGGGTGGAAGTTGAAGACGAACACCAGCGGCCCCCGCCGGTAGGCCAGCAGCTTATTGTCCTCGTGCACGTGGATCTGCTCGATCAACCGGTCGGCCAGCAGGTTGTACTGGACATCCAGAGCCAGCATGGCCCGGTCGAACTCGTTCAGATCGTGGTAACGCAGCGTGGGGTCATCGACCAGCGACCATTGCCGGCGGGCATACTTGTGCGAGAAGTTATTGCCCGGCCGGGGAAAGTCGATCCATTCCGGGTGACCGAACTCGTTGCCCATGAAGTTGAGATAGGCCTCGCCGCCCAGCGAGAAGGTGATCAGCCGGATCATCTTGTGCAGGGCAACCCCGCGATCGATGACCGGGTTGGAGTCCAACTTGCTCATGTGCCAATACATATCCGCGTCCATGAGCCGGAAGGCAATGGTCTTGTCCCCCACCAAGGCCTGGTCGTGGCTCTCGGCGTAGGCCACGTGCTTTTCGCCGTAGCGGCGGTTGATAAGCACGTGATAGAGCTCTCCCATCTGCCACTCTTCGTCGCGGCGTTCCTTGAGGATCTTGATCCAGTAGTCGGGGATGCCCATGGCCAGGCGGTAGTCGAAGCCCAGGCCCCCCTCCGACAGCGGCCGGGCGATGCCCACCATGCCGGAGACGTCTTCGGCGATGGTAATCGCGTCGGGTCTGAATTCGTGGGCCACCTGGTTGGCAAGCTGCAGGTAGGTGATGGCGTCCTCGTCCAGGCCGAACTTGAGATAATCGTCATAGGAGGTGAAGGCCCGCCCGAGGCCGTGGTCCAGGTACATCATGCTGGTCACACCGTCGAAGCGGAACCCGTCGAAGTGATACTCCTCAAGCCAGAAGCGCACGTTGGACAGCAGGAAGCGCAGCACCTCCCACTTGCCGTAGTCGAACAGCAGGGAGTCCCAGGCCGGGTGCTGGCCGCGCGGGCCGGCATGGAAATACTGGTGGTCGGTCCCGTCCAGCATATTGAGGCCGTCGTGGATGTTCTTGACGGCGTGGCTGTGCACAATATCCATGAGCACCAGCAGGCCCATTCCGTGGGCGGTGTCAATCAGCTCCTTGAGCTCCTCGGGCGTGCCGAAGCGCGAGGAGGCGGCGAAGAAATTGCTCACGTGATAGCCGAACGAACCGTAGTACGGGTGCTCCTGGACGGCCATGAGCTGGACCGCGTTGTAGCCGCCGGACACGATCCGTCCCAGAATCCGTTGGGTGAACTCGCGATAGGTGCCACAGCGGTGCTCCTCGGTGGCCATGCCTACATGGGCCTCGTAGATGCGCAGACTTCCCTCGATGCGCGGGACGGGGTTGCGCCATTGGTAGGGTTCGGGCGGGTTCCAGTACTGGCCGGTATAGGCGTTGGCTTGAGGCTCATAGATGGCCCGGCGGATGTAGGCGGGGATATGGTCGATGGGCCCGATGGCGCTATCCACATGGACCTTGAGCCGGCTGCCGTGAACCAGGCGGTTGGCGTACTGCTCGTCGGGCAGGAAGGTGGACCAGACGCCGAACTGGTCTCGGACCAGGGGGTTCGCGTGGCGGTCCCAGCCGTTAAAATCGCCGATCAGCGACAGAGCCTCGGCGCCGGGCGCCCACTCGCGGTACCAGACCCCCGGCTGGCCGTCGTTGAAACCACGGTTGAGCCCGAAATAATGGTGGCCGCCGGCAAAATCGAGCAACGAGCCTTCCGCCCGGGTGATCTCGGCCAGGCGGTCCTGGTATTTCTTGAATCGCCGTCTCAGGGCCTCTGCGTAGGGCGCCAGCCACGGGTCGTGCTCAATCAACCCGGTTCCGTCCAGTCTCTTTTTCGGCGTCTTCCCGGCGGTGCTCATCAGATCACCTTGTCCGCATCCTTCACCTTCCGCTCGGCACCCGTATTGTACCCCCATCGGGCGTAGACTAAAGCATTGCAGCGTGTATGATGCAGGGTGACGTGGGCTGGTGCGAGACACCCGTTCCGCGTCAACAGACAGCGGGCCTCTTTCCACAGCACGATTCGAACCGGAGAACCTCTCCATGGCCGCACACGAACATGACGCTTCTTCGATGCACCGCAGAGATTTCCTCAAGAAGTCGGTTGCCACTGCCGGCGTCATCGGAGCAGCGGCTGGAGCCGCTCCCGGAGCGCCGGGCGCTCCCCAGAATTCCGAAACCCGGCCACCCGGTCTTGAAACCCACAGCCAGGCTCCCCGCCCCGCCGCCAGCTTGCGTGAATACAACGGCCCCTATACCGGCAAGTATCTCAACCGGGTGGCTTTTCCCATGGGCGGCATCGGAGCGGGCATGATCTGCCTGGAAGGCACCGGGGCCCTGTCCCACGTGTCCCTTCGCAACCGGCCGGAGATTTTCAATGAGCCGCAGACCTTCACCGCCGTCTGCGTGAAAGGCCGGCCCAACGTCGCCCGCGTGCTGGAGGGTCCGGTCCCTAGCTGGAAAGCCTTCGGCCTCGAAGGCACCGGGAACGGGGCGCCAGGCAAGACCTATGGCCTGCCGCGATTCCGCGAGGCCTCGTTCCGGGCCCGTTTTCCTTTCGGTACCATCCGGCTGGCGGATCGGAAGGTTCCGCTGCTCGTCGAAATCACCGGTTGGAGCCCTTTCACCCCGCCTGATCCGGATGGGGCCAGCCTGCCGGTCGCGGCACTCGAGTATAGGTTCGTCTACACCTCAGCGGCATCCATGGAGGCGGTTTTCTCCTTTAACACCCGCAATTTCCTGGCCCTGGGCGGCAGGCAGGACAACGGCGTTCAACCCATGCCGGGCGGGCTGCGGCTCTTTCAGGCCGGCTCCAAGGAAAAACCCCACGAGGAGGCCGCGTTCTGCGCCTTCGTCACCGACCCGGCCGTCAAGGTCAACGCCGCCTGGTTCCGCGGCGGCTGGTGGGACTCACTGACCATGGCCTGGAAAGACGTGCAGGAAGGCGCCTGCTACGACCGCCCGCCGGTTTCCGAGGGCGGCCCCGCCCCCGGCGGCAGCCTGTTTGTGCCTTTCCAGCTTGAGCCCGGCCAGGAAAAGACGGTCACCCTGCTGCTGGCCTGGTTTTCCGGCCAGACAAACCAACGCATTGGCAAAGACCCTCAGCCCGACCCCTCGCCATCGACCTACAAGCCCTGGTACGCCGGCCGGTTCAAGAACCTGGAAGAGGTGGCTGGCTACTGGCGCGAGAACTATGCCCAACTGCGCGAAAAGACCAAGGCCTTTAGCGACTGCTTCTATGATTCGACCCTCCCGCCGGAGGTGCTCGAAGCCGTCGCCGCCAACCTGACCATCCTCAAGTCCCCCACTGTCCTGCGCCAGGCGGATGGCCGGCTTTGGGCCTGGGAGGGCTGCAGCGACAACTCCGGCTGCTGTCACGGCTCCTGTACGCACGTCTGGAACTACGCCCAGGCCATACCGCATCTGTTCCCGGCCCTGGAACGCAGCCTGCGCGACACGGAGTTTGGCGAATCGCAGGAAGACACTACCGGCCATCAGACCTTCCGGGCCTCGCTGCCCATCCGGCCGGTGAAACGCGAATTCCACGCCGCCGCCGACGGCCAGCTTGGCGGGATCATGAAGGTCTACCGCGAATGGCGGATCAGCGGCGACACCGAATGGCTTCGCCGGAAGTGGAAGGACGTACGGCAGAGCCTCGATTACTGCATCGAGACCTGGGACCCGCGCCGCCAGGGCATCCTCGAAGAGCCTCATCACAACACCTATGACATTGAGTTCTGGGGCCCGAACGGCATGTGCACGAGCTTCTACCTGGGCGCGCTGAGCGCCGCGGTGCGCATGGGCGAGGCCCTCCAGGACGACGTCACAGGCTACAAGGATCTGTACGAGAAGGGTCGCAAGTTCATGGAGTCGCAGCTCTGGAACGGCGAGTACTTCATCCAGAAGGTCCAATGGGTGGGCCTCAAGGCGGAAAGCCCGCTGAAGGTGCAGAGCTTCCACGGCGGCTACTCGCCGGAGGCGCTGGAGCTGCTCAAGAAGGAAGGACCCAAATACCAGTACGGCAACGGCTGCCTCGCCGACGGCGTGCTGGGCGCGTGGATCGCGGCCGTCTGTGGCATGGGCGAGATCCTCGATCCGGCCAAGGTGGCCGGACATCTCAAGTCCGTGCACAAGTACAATCTCAAAAAGGACCTCTCCGAGCACGCCAATCCCCAGCGCCCCACCTATGCCCTCGGCTCAGAGGGCGGGCTGCTCCTGTGCACTTGGCCCAAAGGCGGGGCGCTGTCGCTGCCTTTTGTGTACAGCAACGAGGTCTGGACGGGCATTGAGTACCACGTCGCTTCGCATCTCATGATGATGGGGCTGGTGGATGAGGGCCTGGAGATCGTGCGTACGGCCCGCGACCGCTACGACGGCCGGGTGCGCAACCCCTTCAACGAGTACGAGTGCGGCCACTGGTACGCGCGGGCCATGTCCAGCTACGGCCTGCTGCAGGGTCTGACCGGCATCCGCTACGACGCGGTCGAGAAGACGCTCTACATTCAACCGCGGATCAAGGGCGATTTCCGCAGCTTCATCGCCACGGCCACCGGCTTTGGCACGGCCGGGGTCAAAGACGGCAAGCCTTTCCTGGAGGTCAAGAGCGGAACGATCGAGGTGAAGAAGACGGAGTACGTGCCGGTCGCGTGATTCAGGTGACAACCCGCTCGCCCCTTCGACACATTGGACGAGAAAAGGGCTGTACCCCTACCGCACGAGTCTACCACTTGCCGGCGCCCCGCAGTAGCTCATCGGCCGAGGCAGCGTCCTCCTGCTCCAAAGGGATATCAAGCGGTGTTGAGTAGTTGATTCGTTGCCAATACCGGCCTTTCTCATATACCCGATCGAGGAGCGTCTGAAGATCGAGCTGTACCTTCGGGTCATTGGGCCTGAGCGGCACCGTAATGTCCGGCAATCTCTCTCGCAGAGAAATCGGCTGCAGGTACACGCCGCCGGGATCCTCCGGCAGGCGGAAGGTCACGCGATAAGGCGTAACCAGTTCGGCCGGGCATTTAAACGGCCGTAAGAATGCACGCCAGTTACCTGCGCGCACTAAATCGATTTCGACCAAGTTGACTCCCGACACCTCCAGATCGGCTCGCTTTGCCCGAAATGCGACGAGTCCTTCACCCTGTTTGTTCGTGGGGCTGAGGAATTCGATGACAGTAACAAGCCTTTCGGTACCAACCTCTATTATCTTGATGAATCGTTCCGTGATGGGTTCAACCAGCGTTGCCAGCCGGTACGGAGCGAGAACAGTGCCGGGTGCATAACTCTCGACTACCGTCGGCACTTCAGCGGGTGGTTCGAAGATGCGTATGTCCGGCCCAATCGACCTTTCTTGACCCATCGTGGATTCAATGGCAACCCGTTCTTCCGTGTAGGCAATGAGGTCGCCAGGCAACTGCTCATCAAGCCGATCGGCCGCATAGGCGACCAACCTCGTGTGCACGTCCAACCAGTGCGGTTCCAAATATGGGTCCATGCCGGGAAATGGGCTTTTCATAGTGGACTCCTGCTGATCCCGCATTACAGCACAAACCGCCTGAATTACGGCTGGACTTTGTCGGGTTGCCTCGTCCCACTCCAGGCCTTCGCGACGGTTGCTCCCAGGATCAGCACCCCACCGGCCACCGCCCAGCGGCCCGGACGTTCCCCGTGCGCCAGGAAGCTCCAGACCGGGTTGAACACCGGCTCGGCCAGCAGCAGAATGCAGGCGGTGAACGCGGGGGCGCCGGCCAGGCCACGCGACATCAGCACGTAGGCCAGCCCGATCTGAAAGACACCCAGGTACACAATAATCAGCCAGTCCACCGGCCGCACGGCTCCCACCGGCAGCGCCATGGGCAGACAGAACAGCGCCGCCATGACGTTGCCCATCACCACCGCCGGGAGCGACTCCACCGGCCGGCCATCCTTCCCCAGCCAGCGCAGCCCCATGATAGTCAGGGCCCAGGTTAACCCGGAGGCAACAGCCAGGATATTGCCCAGAAATGGATTGGTGGCGGTTGTCTGTGGCGGCTCCACACCCACGAAAAACAGGGCCAGTCCCACCGCGATGACGGCCATGAAACCGAGATCCGACCTCCGAATCCGCTCCTTGAGCAACACCGGACTGAGGGCCAGCACGTACAGAGGCGCGGTGTCCTGCAGGAAAATCGTGTTCATGGAGGTGGTCAGCTTATTGGCGGTGACGAAGAGGATCATCGTTGCGGAGAAGGCCAGGGCCACCAGCACACCACGGAGCGAGTATCCGCGCCGCGCCGCCGGCAGGAAGACGAGCAGCGCCGCCCCTGCAACGGCCGACCGGAACGCCGCCACCTGCCAGTTCGTGAAATGCGCCGCCTTGATGGCCGCCCCGCCGGTGGAGAACAACATCGCGGCCAGGATGATCTGTATCTCCGCGCCGACCCGGCTCTTCATCAATCACCCCTCAGCCTTTCCGGCTTGCGGTTGACCACGCCTTCGTAGAAGCTGGGAAGGACTTTCTCGCGGCGCACCAGCACCGGCATTTTCTGGACATACCTGGCCACCACGACACCGCCCATGAACAGCGCAAAACCGGTCAATGCCAGCGTGGCGCCGTGCTGCAGCCGGGCGACTTCCTGCTGGTAATAGGCCTGCTCCTGGCTGCCGATGCGCTGACCGTAGTAGACGGCGTCAACCTTGCGGATCCGGTAAGCGGCCAGGAACTCCGGGCTGCGCGCCATCCAGTAGCCACCCACGCACATGAGCACCGTCCCGGCGACCAGCGCGCCAATGCCCAGCCAGTAGAGCTGCGGGCGATACGCCAACACTCTCTTGCGCCACCGAATCGCCATGGGATTACTGTACCCTCATTCAGGCGCTACCGGGAGGCGAAGCGACGATGTCTGCCCTGCCAGAAAGGAGCTCGGATGGTCAATTCGCCTGATCTGGTCAGCGTTTGGCCGGATCGGCCGGCGTGACGCTATGTGCCGACAGCGCCGGAGCACGAGCAGGACGCCGGGCGGGCGCCGCCGGCTTGGTTGCGACCGGAGGCTCAACGGCCGCCGGCCGGGCCAGGTACTCGTCGAAGAAGGCCACCGTGCGGGAGGCGTAGTACTCCGGACGGGTCACTACCGACTGGTTGTGCTTGGCCCCGGGCACGATCCACAGCGACTTGTGCTTCACCGGCGCCAGGTCATAGAGCATCTGGGACTGTTCCACCGGGATGTAGCTGTCGCGGGCCCCGTGGATGAACAGGATGGCCTTTGATTTGTCCATGCGCCGCAGGGCCTTCCATACCGACGGGAACGTGCAGTTGAGCTTCTTGCGGCACTCGCAGAACAGCAGCCAGCGCAGGAAGCGCCAGAACTGCGGGGGGTGGTTCTCATAGACGAAGCGCACCTTGGCGAAGATATAGGCCCAGCGCTTCATGAGGTATTCCAGGGTGGTATCGCTGCTGAACGCCCCATCCACGATCAGGGCCTTGACCGCCGGGTTGTTCTGCGCCGCCAGGATGGCCGTCCCTGCTCCGCGTGAGATGCCGAAGATGCCGATCTCCACCGGCCGGCCGTGTCGCTCCAGCCAATCCTCCACGTACGCGATGGCGCCCAGGATGTCGTTGACCTCGCGCTCCGTCGGCCACTGCCGCGGCTGGTAGCCCGGTTCGCAGCTCGACTCGCCGTGGCCCCGGTAGTCGAAGCTGAACACGTCGTAGCCGGCCTCCAGCAGCGGCCGGCAGTAGCGGGCGCAACTGTACATGTCGCTGGAGAATTCGTGCGAGAAGACCACCATCCCCTTGGGCTTTCCGCCGTGCGCCCCGGACAGGAACATCCCGCAGAGATTGAGGTTATCGAACGCCCGGAACATCACCCGCTCACCCTCGATCCGCTCGAAGTCGCGCGGCCCCATGGCCAGGGGCGGGGGCGTGTCCCGGATGATGTTGAACATGATCTTGACGTATTTGCGCAGTATCAGCCAGCACGTGACGAACAAGAACGTCAGCGTGCCCACAATGGATACCAGGGCCCAGTTGAGCGTGATGTAATGCCACCACACGCTGGCCAGCGGATCACCGCTCATAAATAGACCGTCCACGCTACTCAAGCTTACTTGACCCCATAACCCCCACCACCCCGCTTACAGCCGCACCAAGGCGACGTATTGTAACGCTAGGCCCCGAATCCCGGCAAGGCGAGACAAATCCGGTGGGCCCACCCTGTTGGCGGACCCGCCTGATAGGGCTAACACCTTGCATCGGCAAGTCTTGCGCGAAAACTTGAGGGGGGCTGATGGGTGAGAGAATGTCCGCTGCCGGCTCTATGAATTGGGGTATTCACCGGTGTCTTCGAGCGGATGGATGTCAGCAATCAGACCGGCCCTCCCAGCACCCGGATGGCCGGACCTGGAGGCGCCCACTTGCGTCGCCGCCAACTTGCGGCCCCCTTCTTATCCGCAACTTGCCAGGTAGCCCGGCGTGTCGAGGCCGGGCGATGGTAGTGTTTGAGTCTCTCGCTGAGCGGCTGGGATTATCGAGTTTACCTGAAGTGTAAACTGCCTTCTTCCGCCTGACAGTCTATCAGGCAGCAGATTAAAATACTCTCAGATGGAGATAAAGCCATGGCAGGGAGACCAACGGCTTTTGATCCTCAACGGCCCATCCGGCCCCTCGGTCACACATCCAACAGCGATAGCACGAACGATTTCGCGCGTCCATCCTGTTTCCGGCTTTCGTGCCAAGGGAGCAACACCATGAAATTCCTGACCAACGTTAGCCTTGCGGCCTTCCTGATTCTGCCGAGTGGCGTTAGCCAAGCCACCACGATCGTTGATTTCGAGGATTGGGCCGGCGGTGGTGGGAGTCAAACATCCGCGAGTTCGGGAGGGTTCTCCTTTGAAACCAGAGTAGGTACATTTTTTATTGCCCCTCATCCCGCCGCTGGAAATCCCACGCAGTCACTGCACACTGGCTCCGGCGGCTTTGTTATGACCAAAGTCGATGGCGGGCCTTCGACGTTGTCGCCCTCGATATCTCATGGTCTGACACCACTCATATGTCCATCACGGGGCTTCGCTCCTTTGACGTGGTGGGCAAGGAGATACTCTTTCTTGACGGTCAGGCCAATGCTTACCAAACCTTCACTCTGAGTCAGATCAGGAATGTTGACCGTGTGCTGTTCGAGCCGGGAGAGGAGCATGCGATTATTTCAGTTGACAACATCGTCGTGCCCGAACCCGGCACGCTCAGCCTGCTGCTCATCGGGACATTGTTGGTCCGGCGGCGGAGCAAGCCGGGCAGATTCGCTGGATACCTGTTGCGATAGTCACCGTTAAGAGGGCTCGAAAAGAAGGAGGCAACTCTGCGTTGGGTGTGCAGTTGTCAGTCCTGGGGCCTTCCTTCGCCTACGCCACCGATTGCAACGGCAATGGCGTCGATAGCGCCGGGTGCCATGGTCACACGCGGCCCCTCAGAGGCTGTGAATATCAACAGGCTTGCGGCCGCGCGTGACCATGCAGGGCGTTCCACGGATTTCGTCATGCTTATGCAATTCAGATTAGGCAAATAGGCAAAGTCCCAGGCGGAACACGACCGGTGCAGAGCCCGGTCGCTACAGAAGTGTCGAGAGCGGCCGGCGCAGAGCCCGGCCGGTAAACGGAAAACGGCCGGTGCCAAGACCGGCCGCAACATGAAAAACGGCCGGTACGGAGCCCGGCCGCTACAGTCAGACGAAAAAAGGCGCTCAGCGCCGCTGTCGGCGCGCGTCGATCAACTGGGGGGCAGGACCAGCGTGCCGGAGGGCGTGGTGGCTGTGGCGGTGCGGATGCGTTTCCTGCGTGGGGGTGCCTCGGCAGAGCCATTCTCGGTCTGGCTGGCGCGCGGGACGGCGATCACGCCGGTGCGCGAGAGGGCCTTGATGCCGTACGGCCGGCACAGCTCCACGAAGGCCTCGATCTTGTCCTCCGGGCCGGTGAGCTGGATGACGATGGAGCGCGGGCCGACGTCCACGATGCTGCCGCGGAACACCTCGCACAGGTGCCCCAGCTCGCTGCGTTTTTCCGGCGGGCAGTGCACCTGGATGAGCAGCAGGTCGCGCTCCACGCACTTCTGGTCGGACAGATCGCGGACCTTGACCACGGTCACGATCTTGCCGAGCTGCTTGCGGATCTGTTCGAGGGTCGGGGCGTCGCCGGTGGAGACGATGACCATGCGCGAGAATTCGGGGTCTTCCGTCCGGCCGACGACGAGGGAGTCGATGTTGAAACCACGGGCGGCGAACATGCCCGCGATATGGGCCAACACGCCCGGTTGATTCTGCACCAGCACGCTGATGATATGCTTCTTCATGGTATTGATCCGTTGTCAGTAGTCAGTTGTCGTTAACCCGTTCACCCGTTGATGCCGCCGCCGCACTCAATGGTCTTCGATTGGTGCGTCCTTGGACGGCTCCCATCGAACCGGGTGAAGCTTATCGAAGGGCAGTTGGTCCGGATGGACGATGCCGCCGGAAACCACCCACTTGACCGCATCCTCCACCGCCCAGTTCGTCTCGCAGACGTCTTCCAGGGGGACGAGCTGCATGTAGCCGGTGGTCAGGTACGGCGTGTAGGGAATAAAGATACTCGCGATCTTTCGTCCCGTGTCCTGGTCAGTCATGACCGAGGTAAGAAACGCGACGCGTTTCATCCCCGGCCCGGGGAACTCCACCAGCACCACGCGCTGGAAGTGCATGGACTGGGGACCACCGATGGCCAGGACGATCTGCTTGATGGAACGATAGACGGTCTTGATGAACGGGAGCCGTTCGAACACGCCCTCGATGGCCGCAATGATCCGGCTGCCGAACACGTTCGCACCGAACAGCCCCAGGCAATAGAGCAGGAAGAGCGTGAGCCCCACAGCCAGCAGGGGAACAATCCAATCCTCGTAGTTCTCCAGCACCCAGGAGATACGCGGGTCCGGGCTCTTCTGGAGCGCCTCGGCCAGTTTCCTGGCCAGCGGTTCGGTGGCCGACTTCATCGTGTTGAACGCGAAGTTGAACACGAAGCGCACGATCTCGTAGGTGATCCAGATGGGGATCACCGTGACCAGCCCGGCGACGATCCGCGTGCGCAACAGGGCGCGGATGGTCGGCCAGATTCGCCGGCGCTCCGGCCGGGACGATCCGGGAGTTGGCTCCTGCGTTGGAAGAGGGTTCTCTGCCACTGCTGTGTTCCGTCCTGCCAGCGGACGGCTCCTGGCGTCCTGCATGCTCACCCGCCGGAGTCCCGTCGAGCAAGCATGGCACCCAGCTCACCCGAAGGCGGCCAGGATGCCCGCCCCCCCATCAGGCCATGCCGCCCATTTCCATCTCATGGAGGCTCTTGCCCACTGCCACCATGGGATAGACATTTTCCTCAGCGCTGACGTGAGCGTCGAGCACCACGGGGCCCGGGGTGGCAATCATCTTGCGGATCGCGTCGGGCAGATCCTTGGGATCCCGCACCTCCAGCCCGGTGCAGCCGAAAGCCTCGGCCACCTTCGCGAAGCTGGGATTGGCCATTCTGACCGCCATATACCGGCGTTGGTAGAACAGCTCCTGCCACTGCCGGACCATGCCCTGGAAGTGGTTGTTCAGAATCACCACCTTCACGGGGATCTGGTATTCACCCGCGGTGGCCAGCTCATTGCAGGTCATCTGGAAGCTGCCGTCGCCGTCGATGTCGATCACCAGCTTGTCGGGGCAGCCGATGGCCGCGCCCAGTGCGGCGGGGAAGCCATAACCCATGGTGCCCAGGCCGCCGGAGGTAATCATCTGCCGTGGCTGCCGCCAGCGGTAGAACTGGGCGGTCCACATCTGGTGCTGGCCCACGCCGGTGGCCACGATGGCCTTGCTTTCGGTGATCTTGCCGATCTGGTCGATGACCTGCTGCGGCAGAATCTCGCCGGGGCGCTCCCGATAGCCGAACGGATAGCGCTGCTTCCACACACCGATCTGGGCGAACCATTCGGCCCGCTCGCGATATTCGACCAGCGGCAGCAGTTCCGCCAGGACGGCCTTCGCGTCGCCGACCACGGGCACGTCCACGTCCACGTTCTTGCTGATGCTGGAGGGGTCCACGTCGATGTGGATGATCTTCGCGTGGGGCGCGAAGGTTTCCAGCTTGCCGGTGACGCGGTCGTCGAAACGGGCCCCCACCGCGATCAGGCAATCAGAGGCCTGCACCGCGTAGTTGGCGTATGCGCTGCCGTGCATGCCCAGCATGTGCAGGGCCAGGTCGGCGTCGGCGATCTCGTCGATGGCTCCCAGGCCCAGCAGGGTGGTAGTGACCGGGATATGGGCCTTGCGGGCCAGTTGGCGCAGCTCCTCGGAGGCGCCGGAGAGAATCACTCCGCCGCCGACATAAAGCACCGGGCGCTGGGCGGCGTTGATGGCCTCGGCGGCCATTCTGACCTGCCGGGGGTTACCCTTGCTGCGCGGCCGATAGCCGGGCAGGTTCATCTCGCCGTTGCCGTTTTCGATCAACCTGACCTGCACGTCCTTGGGCAGATCGACGAGCACGGGGCCCGGCCGGCCCGTGCGGGCAATGTGATACGCCTCGCGCACGATGCGCGGTAGATCATTCACGTTCTTGACCAGGATATTGTGCTTGGTGACCGGCCGGGTCACGCCCACCACGTCGGCCTCCTGGAAGGCGTCGTTGCCGATCGCGGCGGTGGCCACCTGGCCGGTGATCGCCACCATGGGGATGCTGTCCATGTAGGCCGTACCCAGAGCGGTGGTGAGGTTGGTGGCGCCCGGGCCGCTGGTCACGATGGTGGTGCCGACCTTCCCGGTGGCCCGGGAGTAGCCGTCAGCCATATGCCCGGCCCCCTGCTCGCAGCGGGTCAGCACGAAACGAATCGGCGCCCCGTAGAGAGCGTCAAAAGTGGGCAGGATGGCCCCGCCGGGGTACCCAAAGACAACCTCCACCCCCTGTTCAACAAGGATATCGAGGAGGGCCTGGGCGCCGCTCTTGCCGACGAATGAGGCAGGTGCGGCCTTGGGAACATCAGGGATGGGGGAGACTCCGCCTGAAGCGGACTGCGCAGCGGGCTTGGCTTGCGGCTTTGTGGCCATGGTTTTCTCCTTTCCAATAGGTTGCCATGGTTTTACCGGTGCAGCCTACCGCAGACGCACACCGGCCGAGCCATACCGGCCTTCACCGGCTTCACCACGTTCCGCCCGTAGGAACGCAGCAAACGACTCGTTTTTATGTAATTGTCGGGCCGAAGGTTATGAACAACCTTCGAGCGCCCGGCGGCCTGCGGGCCGCCGTGAAGGAACGGTTATTATAATCGGCTCGGCGGCACAACACCAGCAATTGGGGCCAAGTCAATTCCAGGCAAATGAACAAGAGCCCCCAGGAAACCACCCTATCCCCAGTCAGATGGATACGATCTAGCATGACGCATACAGCATCCAATCTGCCGGCTCATCGGTTGGCCCGGATCGTCCTCACCGTGTTCGTGCTCACTTTCCTGGGGGCGCGGATCCTGGTTTTGATGATTATGACCCGGCGGGTGCCAGACCTGTACGCCCATTTCCACGGCACTCACGTACACCATCTTAACTACGGCATTTTCCTGCTCTCGATCGTGGGGGCATGGCTCCTGTTTGCACGGCCGCACGGGCGGATCCTGCACCTGGCGGCCGGGGTGTACGGGGTGGGCCTGGCCCTCACGTTTGACGAATTCGGGATGTGGCTGCACCTGGGGGGCCCCTACTGGCAGCGGGCCAGCTTCGACGCCGTGGTTATTATCGCCGCCCTGCTGGGCCTGCTGGCCGTCTCGCCCTCCATCAAAGGGTTCGCGCCCCGGCACGTGGTGGCCACCGCGGGCCTGGTTCTGGCCCTGGGCATCTTCGGCTACCTGCTCAAGGACGGCTTCCGCTACGCGGGGGAAAAGTACGGCCCGCGACTGAGGCAGATCGAATTGCACGCACCGCAATAATCCCCACCATGCCCCTCCACCCCTGAAC
>JAAXZI010000164.1 GCA_012719955.1 Phycisphaerae bacterium
ACACACCCCACAACCGGCAGAAAAAACCGCACACTACCCATCACTTCTCACATCGCAGTTCTCAGTTCTCAGTTCTCAGTTCTCACTTCTCGAGGTGCTTCGCGAAAAACTCCCACGTCCTCACCCCGTGGAACTCATGCCCGCCCTCGAACAGGTCCGCCTCCAAAGCCGTGCCGGCCCCCAGGAGTTCGTAGCAGCGTTCCAACTTCCCGAGGGCTGTCCGCGTCGCCTCGATGGGAAATATGTGATCCTCCAATCCGGACTCAATAAGCAACGGGCGTGGCGCAATCAGGCAGGCGATGTCGTCGTTGTTGGCCAGCCGCCCAAGCCCCGGCACGAAGTTGTCGATGCAGTGATGGATGTTGAGGATGCACGATTCGTAGCGATTGCAGTAGCCGCTCACGCAGGCCGCCTTGATGCGCTCGTCCAGTGCGGCCGTGAATTGCGCCACCAGCCCCCCGCCACTGATGCCAACAATACCGATCCGGTCGGGCAGCGCCTCCGGCCGGCCTTGCAGAAAATCGATCATCCGCATGGCATCCCAGACGCGAATGCCGGCGGTCGTAAGCCCGAAGTGCAGCGCGACCTTGCTGGGATGCTCGCAGCCGCTGGTAAGGTTGTAGCGTTTGTTGAACGCGTCGTCGCGCCGCCGACCGAAGCCGAACTGGTCCCACACCAGGGCCACAAACCCGGCCCGTACCGCCTGCAGGGCAAAATCGTGCTGATAGCCCTCACCCTCCCGGCGCGGCCCGCCCTCCGGATCGAGCGCGACGAGATCGTTCATGCCCTCCCAATGCCCGTGGCAACACAGGATGCCGGGACGAGGCAGAGCCGGCCCGTCCGGCACCAGCAGAAACGCCGGCGCGAACAGCCCCGGCGCGGTTTCGATGGTGAAGGCGTGCCGGGTGTAGCCGTCCAGTTTGTCCACCGGCCCCGGCCAGACCCGCAACGGCGACCGCTCCATCAGCCCCAGCCCGAGCACCGCGGCCAGCGCGCTGCGCAGCCCGTCGCGCCACCGCTCCCACTCCTCGCGCGTGCCGGCGGCAAACTCGTACCGCGGCCGGGCCTGCCCCCCCACGCGCTTCAGGAATTGCAGCGGCTCCAGCCGCGGTTCATTCCCGTCTTTTGTGGACATCGAAAACCGAATGTCGCCGCTATCGTTTCTCACTTCGCAGTTCTCAGTTCTCAGTTCTGAGTTCTCAGTTCTCACTTCTCCGAAGCCATGCTCATCAGCTCCCCGGCCAAAATCAACCCGGGCACACCCGAGACAACAATCTACTGTTTAACCAGTTGACAATCTACGGTTTTTACAGTAGATTCTTGGGTGTAGCGGCCAGGCGCCGTACTGCCCGCTTCCGCCACCCGTAACGGCCGGGCTCCGTACTGCCCGTTTTCGCCACACGTAGCGGCCGGGCTCAGTACCGGCCGTTTCTCAGACAACAGGCCAGTAAGAAGCCCATCCGCCACAGGAGAACCGCGTATGCCCCGTCCCCGTTCCCAGAACCCCACTCCCGGCGAGTTGGAGGTGCTGCAAATCATCTGGAAACAAGGGCCTTGCACTGTCCGCCAGGTGCTCGACGAGCTTCAGAAGACCCGTCCGCGGGCCTACACCTCGGTCATGAGCCTGCTCAACGTCATGGTCAACAAACGGCTCCTCAGGCGCAAACCGCAAGGCAAGGCTTTTCTGTACAGCGCGGCCGTGCAGGAGCAACCCACGCTCCGGCGGATGGCAGGAGATCTTGTCCAGCGCGTCTTTCGCGGTTCGCCCGGCCTGCTCGTGGCCCACGCGCTGGAACAGACTGACCCGTCTCCCCAGGAACTCGAAGAAATGCGCCGCCTCATCGACGATTACCGCGCCCGCCACGGCCAGGAGAACAAATCATGACGGCGGGTGGCCCAGGTTCTCTGAACCTGGACTCGCGATTTCGATAGCAGTGGACGCAGCCGGCTTACTGCCGTGCTATTGGGAGAAGAACACATGTCCCTCTCTGACCTCATGAGCCACCCCTCCTGGATCCACCTCGGGTTGAGTCTCGTCCATTTCCTGTGGCAAGGGGTGGCCATCGCGATGCTGCTTGCGATGGCATTGTTCGCCACGCGCCGCTACTCGCCCGAGTTGCGCTACGGCCTGTGCCTGTTCGCGATGCTGGCCATGGCCCTGTGCCCAGCCGCAACCCTGTGGTATTTCCACTCCAACCCGCCTGCCGTCGGTTTAACCCTGTCGCGTGCAACAACCCCTGAGCCCGAAGCGCAAGCGAGGGCCAACTATCAGCCCGACGCGCAAGCAAGGGCCAACGATAAGCCCGACGCGCAAGCGAGAAGCTATGAAGTAAGCCGGGTGCCATGCCCACACGCGGCGCATCATGACTCGAGACCGCCACGGAGCATTCCGCCGCGGGTGGGCATGCCGGACGTGTCGATGCTTCCACCCCGCGCACAGCTCGCCGGGTGGCCCACCTTCTCTTGAAGGTGGGCTCACGATTTCTTCGGCCGGAGAGCACAGATTACCCAC
>JAAXZI010000165.1 GCA_012719955.1 Phycisphaerae bacterium
CCTTCTCACCTTCTCACCTTCTCACTTCGTCACCCTCTCCCCCTCCCGGCCACCACTAGACTCTGCCCCCTCTCCCGCCACGGACGCATCCAGCATCTCGATGAACCGCCGGGCCTGCGGCGAGAGGTACTTGCCCTTGCGCAGCACAATGCCGTAGGTCCGCTGCGGGAAGTAGCGGTTAATGGGGATCGTCGCGAGGTTCTCCTGGCCGGTCAGGCAGATGCCGGTCACGATGGAAATGCCCAAGCCCATCTCCACGTATCTCTTGATGACCTCCCACCCGCCGGCCTCCAGGCGCACCTGGTAGCTGAGATTGTGTTGCTTGAAGACGAGATCCACGACCCGCCAGGTGGTCAGGTGGCGCGGGGGCAGGATCAGCGGATGGCGCGCGATATCCTCCATGGTGACCTCCTGCTGTTGCGCCAGCGGATGTCCGCAGGCCGTGATCAGGAAGGGGTCGTAGCTGAAGAGGGGGTGATACTCGATGTCATCGGGCAGATCGAGCATCGAGCCGGCCGCAAAGTCCACTTCGCCGGCCCGGAGCATCTCCAGCCCATCGCGGCCGGTGACGTTGTGCAGCTTGAGCTCGACGTTGGGGTAGAGCTGCGCAAAGCTCTTCACGAAAGGCGGCAGGATGTAAAGGATCGTGGACTCGCCCGCGGCAATGTCCAGTCGTCCGCCGGCGATCACGTCGCGCCGCGCGTCAAACGACTCGCGCAGCGAATCAAGCCCCTCCACCAGCGGCGAGGCCAGCTCGTAGAGGATCCGGCCGGCGGGAGTCAGCGCGATCTTGGGCCCGCGCCGCTCGAACAGGGCGGCCTTGAACTCGCGTTCGAGGGCCTGGATCTGCATGGACACCGAAGGCTGTCTCAACAGCAACCGCTCCGCGGCCCGCGAGATGCTGCCGAATTCGGCCGCGTAACAAAAACCGCGAAGTTGCTGAAGCCGGTTTTCCTTGTAGCGAGTTGTAATAGTTTTCATGGCTGGCACCCTTGTGACCCCTACGCGGCAGATGAAGATTCCCGCATCATAGATGCCGTTTATATTGTTTATTGACATTATTGCTCTGTCAAATAATGTCCCAACACTGCTACAAAAAAGTAGCACCAGTTCAGCACGCATGCAGCAGCGTGGTGGGGGCGCGTGCGACACGACTTCCGGGGCACAGCAGCGGTCAACCTAACGGAACGCTGAACCGCCCGGGACGGGCTTTGTGCAAGTCCCGTCCGCACTTGGAGGCCGCACCGGCCAAGGAGTCATACTATGTCCGCACCCGTCAGCACCGGCCCGACTGGCAGTACTCGTAAACAGAGCCTGGAGCTCACGGCTCCGCTTCCAGGCGCCTTTAAGGAAATCCTCACTCCCGAGGCGGTGCGTTTCGTGGCCATGCTGCACCGGCACATAGCCTCGACGCGCCAACAACTTCTGACGCGTCGACGGCAACGGCAAGCGCAACTTGACGCCGGAGAAATGCCTGACTTTCTGCCCGAGACACGACACGTCCGCGAAAGTGAGTGGTTCATCAATCCGCTTCCCGCCGACCTCCAGGACCGCCGCGTCGAAATCACCGGGCCCACCGACCGCAAGATGGTCATCAACGCCTTGAATTCGGGTGCGAAGGTCTTCATGGCTGACTTCGAGGATGCCAACTCGCCTACGTGGGAAAACCTGATCCAGGGGCAGATCAATCTGCGCGACGCCGTCCGGCGGAACATCTATTACACCAGCCCGGAAGGCAAGCGTTACACCCTCTGCGAGCAGCCCGCCGTGCTGATGGTTCGCCCGCGGGGCTGGCATCTGCCGGAGAAACACGTGCTGGTCGACGGCCACTCGCTGAGCGGCTCGATTTTTGATTTCGGGCTCTACTTCTTCCACAACGCCCGGGAGCTGCTGGAGCGCGGCACCGGGCCGTATTTCTACCTGCCCAAGCTGGAGAGTCACCTGGAAGCCCGCATGTGGAACGACGTGTTCACGCTGGCCCAGGACGAGCTGGGCATCCCCCGCGGCAGCATCAAAGCCACCGTGCTGATCGAGACGCTGCCGGGCGCGTTCGAGGCGGAGGAGATTCTGTACGAACTGCGCGAACACTCTGCCGGGCTGAACTGCGGGCGCTGGGACTACATCTTCAGCTTCATCAAGAACATGCGCAACAAGCCGGAATACCTGCTGCCCGATCGGTCGGCGATCACCATGACGGTGCCGTTCATGCGGGCCTATGCCCTGAGCGTCATCCGCATCTGCCACAAACACGGGGCCCACGCCATGGGCGGAATGGCCGCCCAGATTCCCATCAAGGACAATCCCGCCGCCAACGAGGCCGCCCTGGAGAAGGTGCGGGCCGACAAGGAGCGCGAGGTCACGGACGGCCACGACGGCACCTGGGTGGCCCACCCCGGGCTGGTTCCAGTAGCCACCGAGATCTTCAACCGCCACATGCCCCAGCCGAACCAGATCGACCGTCGCCGGGACGACGTTCACGTCACCGCCCAGGACCTCACCAGGCCTTTCCATGGACCCATCACCGAGGCCGGTCTGCGGACCAACATCAACGTGGGCATCCAGTATTTGGAGGCCTGGCTGCGCGGCAACGGCTGCGTCCCGCTGTACAACCTCATGGAGGATGCGGCCACATCGGAAATTTCGCGCACCCAGATCTGGCAATGGATTCGTCACGGCGGCACGCTGAGCGACGGGCGGAAGATCACCCCCGACCTGGTCCGCCACATGACCCTGGAGGAACTGCACAAGATCCGGGCCGATCTTGGAGAGTGGCGGTTTGACGCCGGCGAATTCGCTCTGGCCTCCGAGATCTTCATCCAGCTCGCCACCGCCGATGAGCTGGCTGAGTTCCTGACGCTGCCGGCGTATGAGTACCTGGATTGAAAAGATGTTACGACCGGTCGGCCACGACTGAAGGAAAGATGGCCGGCCGTTGATACGGTCGGCCTGCCGAACGGCCGGCCGGACTACCGGACGTTCCCAAAGTACCTGAACACGCAATGGATTAATCCATGTGCACCTGAATACGCAATGGATTAAGGAGCATACAACCATGGGCTGTAATCATGAACGTGAAGCCTCTCAGTTAGCGCTCGCCTGGTCCAAATCCCGCCGTTGGGAGGGCATTGAACGCCCCTACACCACCGAGGACGTGGTTCGCCTGCGAGGAACGCTCAGGATCGAATACACGCTTGCCCGCCACGGGGCAGAGAAGCTCTGGCGGCTGTTGACCACTGAAGATTTCGTCCCGGCCCTGGGGGCCCTGACCGGCAACCAGGCGATCCAGATGGTCGCCGCGGGGCTGAAGGCCATCTATCTCTCCGGCTGGCAGGTGGCGGCCGACGCCAACCTGGCCTGCGAAATGTACCCGGACCTGAGCCTTTACCCGTCCAACAGCGTGCCGCTGGTAGTCCGCCGGATCAACAACGCCTTCCAACGCGCGGATCAGATTCAACATTGCGAGGGCAAGGTCAATGGCGAGGCCATCGACTGGTTCGCCCCGATCGTGGCGGACGCGGAGGCCGGATTCGGCGGCAATCTCAATGCGTTTGAGATCATGAAGGCCATGATCGAGGCGGGGGCGGCGGGTGTCCACTTCGAGGACCAGCTCTCCAGTGTCAAGAAGTGCGGACACATGGGCGGCAAAGTGCTGGTGCCCACGCGCGAGTTCGTGGAGAAGCTCGTCGCTGCCCGACTGGCCGCCGACGTTCTGGACGTTCCCACGGTTCTGATCGCCCGCACGGACGCGGACGCGGCCCGGCTGCTGACCAGCGACGTGGACGAGCGAGACCTGCGCTTCCTCACCGGCGAGCGCTCCGCCGAGGGCTTTTTCGAGATCACCGGCGGGATCGACTGCGCCATCGCCCGGGGCCTGGCATATGCTCCCTATGCGGACCTGATCTGGTGCGAGACGTCCAAGCCCGACCTCAAGCAGGCCCGCATGTTCGCCGAGGGAATCCACCGCCAGTATCCGGGCAAGATGCTGGCGTACAACTGCTCGCCGTCCTTCAACTGGAAAGCCCATCTGGACGAGAGCACCATCGCCCGGTTCCAGCGCGAATTGGCAGCCATGGGCTACAAATTCCAGTTTGTGACGCTGGCGGGGTTCCACGCCCTCAACCTGAGCATGTTTGAGCTGGCCCGCGGCTACCGGGAGGAGGGCATGGCGGCCTATTCGCAGCTTCAACAGGCCGAATTCGAAGCTGAGCGAAAAGCCCGCTATGGGGCCGTCACCCACCAGCGGTTCGTGGGGACCGGCTACTTTGACCAGGTGGCCAAGGTGGTCACCAGCGGACAGACCTCGACCACGGCCATGTGCGGTTCGACCGAGGAGGAGCAGTTCGCCGCGGCCGACGTATAAGTTGCATCTGTTTCTCCAGCCTCCTTATGGAGAAAGGCAGCAGGGTGGCACCCACCTACCCTGCTGCCAGGCTTTTTGGGGAAAGGCCGAACCAGCCCCCGACTTCCACCCTGCCGGCCGGTGATTATATAATATTCTCCCGTCCAAGGTACGTTTTGAACCCTCAACTGGAGGCGAAGGGATCACCTTTTCCACGCGACTTGCGCCTATCATTGGAGTCTATTGAGATGATTATCGGGCGAGGCGGGCTTTCCAGTCATCCATCGGAAGAAAACGAAGGAGTTGACCACACCCCACCCGTTGCGTGAAGATGTTATACTTACTGATTCGCCCCAGGAGTTGAGGCAGCAGAGATTCGCATGAACGACGTATTCAACAATCCCACGGAACCGGCACCGGCTGAAACGCCCACGCCGCTGGAGCCGATGGAACCAAGCCCCGCCCACGTCTCGCCGGAGGCCTTCGCGAACGCATCGCCGCCGCCGGCGGAAGAGAGTGGCCCGGCCCCGCCCGCGCCTGAGCCTGTGCCCGAGGCGCCGGCGACGGCCCAGTCCATCACCGCCCAGGGCGAGGAAAGCTCCACCTGTCCCACCGGCGCAGACTCCGCCGGAGACGCGCAGCCGGATACGTCCGCAGACCTCAAGGCCGGCCCCGAGGCGGCAGCGGAGACACCTCTGCCGCCGGCGGAGTCCGCCTCCGTGTCAGGCGAAGCGGCGCCAGTGCCCCCGTCCGAGGAACCGGCGGCAGCGCCCTCGTCCGAGGCCGGCGCGCCGGCCGAAGCTGTCTCGGCCCCGCCCCAGATCCAACACGGCAAGATTACGCGCGTGACTGCGGAGCAGGTTTTCGTGGTGATCGAGACCGGCCAGGCCGGCTACGTACCGCTGATCGAATTTGCCGGCCAGCCGCTTCCACGGGTCGGCGACGACATCTCCGTGATCGTCGACCGCCAGGATGAGAAGACCGGCGATTTCATCTTCAGCAAGCGTCAGGCCGACGAGTTCACCTTCTGGCAATCCGTCCAGCCGGGCGACATTCTCGAAGGCGTCGTCACCGGCATGAACAAGGGCGGGCTGGACGTGGATATCGGCGGGGCCCGCGCGTTTCTGCCCAGTTCCCAGGTGGACATGCGCCGCATGCACGACATCTCCGTGCTGATCGGCGAACACGTCCGCTGTGTGGTCACCCAGGTGGACCGCACCACCATGGACCTGGTGGTCAGCCGCCGCAAGCTCCAGGAAATCGAAAAGCAGGAGGCGCGCAAGCAGGCCGTCGAGCAGATCCAGGAAGGCGAGATTCGCACCGGAACGGTGTCCAGCATCACCGACTTCGGGGCCTTCGTGAACATCGGCGGGGTTGACGCCCTCCTGCACATGAGCGACATGAGCTGGGGCCGAATCCGCCCGCCGGCCGAGGTGGTCAAGAAGGGCCAGGAATTGACGGTCAAGGTCCTGAAGGTGGACCGCGTCAACGGCAAGGTTTCCGTCGGCCTCAAGCAGGCCAAGCCCAATCCGTGGGAGTACGCCCAGGAGAAGTATCCGGAAGGCAGCCGGGTGAAGGTCAAGGTTCTGCGCTTCGCCGACTTCGGCGCGTTCGTCGAGCTCGAGGACGGCCTCGAAGCCCTCCTGCCCATCAGCGAACTGAGCTGGACCCGGCGGATTGGCCATCCCTCCGATATCCTGAAAGAGGGCGAGGAGCGCGAGGTGGTGGTGCTCAAGGTGGACCCGGCCAAGCGGCGCATCTCCGTCGGCTTGCGCCAGGTCGAGCCCAACCCCTGGGACACCATCGAGCAGCAGTGCCCGCTCAACTCCATGGTCCAAGGCAAGGTGACCAAGATCATGGATTACGGCGCGTTCGTGGAGATCCTGCCGGGCATCGAAGGGCTCGTGCACATCTCCGCCCTCTCCGACCGGCGCGTCAAAGCGGTCAGCGACGTGGTCAAGGAAGGCCAGGAGGTCAACGTCCGGGTCATCAAGATCGACAAAGAGAACCAGCGGGTCTCGCTGTCGATGAAACCCGAACCGGCCCCCCGCAAGGGCCAGCCGGCCGCCGCGGAGACCGGCAAAGCCACCGAGAAGAAGAAACACCGCCCCGCCCGCGGAGGCCTGTCGTCGCACTTTGACTGGATGGGCGATGGCCTGCGCGGCCTGAAGGGATAGTGCCGTTCCCCTCTTTCACGCGGTTTGTGTAGCGCTCGCGGTTTGTGTAGCGGCCGGGCTCTGTACCGGCCGTTTTCTATTGGGTGTTCCTCTCTTGAGAGATGGGGCTACGAAAATGAGCAAGCCCGTGCGGAGGGGAAACACGGGGACAAGGGGAATAGAGCACGTACTTACGCTCAGGCGATGAGAGAAACGGAAGCTGGGCGCGGGCGGGAAGTCCCTGTCCCACTATGGTTCACGACGCTGTGGCACGCACAAGGCGGGCAGGATGCCCGCCCCCCGAATCCCGAGCCCTTAACCGTGCCCCCTGAACCCCGAACCCTGAACCCTGAAAACTCAAATATTGAGTATCTCGTTCCTCATCCACGTCCGCCCGCCGGCCGAATAGCCCTTCATCGGCCACTGGCCGGTGGCTGAGATGATCTCTGTCCGGTCAGGCAGGACCAGAATGGTGTCTTCGCTCTTGGTGCCGGCGATGGAGGGGTTCCACGCGTACGCCTGATTGGGCAGCACGCGCGTGGAACTGCCCGGCGTGGCCCGGTTCTCGCGGCCTTGATACCCGGTGAGCCCGCCCTGGTGATGCAGCTTCCACTCGTCCGGGAAGCCGGCGTCGGCGTAGACCTTCTGGCACACGGCGAAGATTTCGCCCAGCGTGGCCCCGGGACGGGTGGCCCCCATCAAGGCCGCATCCACTCTGCACACGGCCTCATGCCGCCGGAGAAGGTCCGCGTCGATCGGTCCGAAGGCAAACAGCCGGCTGACGGAGACATACAGCCCGTCGCGCTCGGCCCCACAGACGCCCATGCCGTATTTTGTGATCTTCGCCTTCGTGGGGAGCGGATGGCGGAACCGCCGGACGCGCTCCTCATTGGCCACCAGCGCCGTCGGCGAACGGAAGCCCCGCTCCATCAGCTCCCGCAGGATGCGGCCGGCCAGCTCGT
Source organism: Phycisphaerae bacterium (assembly GCA_012719955.1). Classification (GTDB taxonomy): domain Bacteria; phylum Planctomycetota; class Phycisphaerae; order UBA1845; family PWPN01; genus JAAXZI01. The sequence continues at coordinate 7,458 of JAAXZI010000165.1, forward strand.
ATTCGGTCATGCCCGGCCGGGCTTGCCGGCAGGCGGTCTCCAGGGCCGCGGCCACTTCCGGCCCTGCCTTGCGGTAGCGTTCGATCTCCGCTTCGTTGAGCTGTTGGCGCAGCGCGTCAAACTCCGCTCCCAAGGGGGGCAGGGGCCGCCCGATGGCCGCCACGGGCGCGTCTGCCGCCGCCGGACGGTCACCCAGCTCGGCCGCCCAGATCCGCGCGGCTTCGTTATTGTCCCACCAGGGGTAGGCCCGCACCTCGATGCCCAGATCAGCCATCTCTTCGGCAGTCACGCGTGGTTCTTCGATGGTGTTGGTGATACACACCACCTTCTCGCGCGTGATCAACAGTGAGGACGAACCCAGGTCTGAACCGGTGCCCACGTGATTCAGCCCGCCGGCGGTGAACCAGATGAAATTAGCCCTCCGGGTCAGGATGGCGGCTTGCAACTCTTTGGATTCCAGATAACGGACCACGGCTCCGAATTTCTGCCGGCACTCGTCCCGACGGGAAAGCATGGGGGAAACTCCTTGCGTTGATGAAGTCCAAAGCGCGTCCGGCGTCCATTCGACCCGCGGCGCTTCGGGCCCGGTAACTCGGCGGTTGAGAACAAAACACGGTCGAGGTGGATTGTAACGGCTGGGGGGAAAAAGTTGCAGCGCTGGCCGGTCGGATCCTATGATGATGCCGGCCGGCGCCTGCAGCCCGCGCGCGAACATAAATTCTTATCGCAGCAAGGAGTATCGAACATGACACGATTGCCCGTCGTGTGCTTCATGATGGCCGCCGCGGCCCTGCTGAGCGGATGCGGCAAAGAGAGCGACACAGCCAACGAGAGCGCTTCAGACTTACAGCCCCGCCAGCGCGGCGAATTTGCCGACGCCGGCGGAAAGGGGGCGACCACACAGCCCGGTCAGACTGCCGGCCCTCTCGGCGAAGGGGTGGCCATGCCTCACGATGCGATCCACGCGCCTTTCCGCGCTGCCGGCACTCAGCCCGCGGGGACCCATCCAGCCGACAACATGCCCAAAGATGCGGTTCATGCCGGTCTGCGCCCCGGGGAGGAGATAGCTCCGCAATTCACCCCCCCTGCGGAATGGCAGGCCCGGCCGGCCCGGTTCTTGACCAACCAGGTCTTCGCACTGCCGCGGGCCGAAGGCGATTCGGAGGATGGCGATCTGGCCATCTCCAGCCTGTCCAAACATGTCACGCTGGACTTGAACATCGACCGCTGGTGTCGTCAGTTCGGTTATCAAGGCGAGGAGTGCAAGAAGGCGACCAAACAGCGCAAGCTCGAAGGCACCAAGTTCCCCACCACCATCGTGGACATCTCGGGCACCTACCAGCCGGATTCGATGATGGGGCAGACCGGCCAGCCCAAGGAAGGCTATCGCATGCTGGCCGCGGAGCTCATTGCCCCGCAGAGGCGCTGGTACGCCAAGCTGGTGGGCCCCGAGAAAACTGTGGCCAAGTGGGAAGAGGCCTTCATCAAATTCGTCAGCGAAGCAAAGTAGTGCTGAGGATGGCACATGCGAACGCCGCCCCCGGCAACGTCCCACCTCGCCTGGCCTGGAAAACCGCCTCTTGCCTGGAGGGTGTGAACCGCTCCGTCATCCGCGAGTCCGGCCCAGCCCCCCGCCCTCGCGGCGCTGTCGAGCGCGAACTCATGCAGGTTTCGTTCCGGCCCAAGCGTTCCGGCCAGAGCTTCGCACCGCATGAACGGGTGGCGGTTGCACGGCCTCGCTTTTGCGCATAGGGTTACGGCATGAGCGAAAACAGTCCAACCCCGACGAACCCCTTGAGACGCGACCTGCCACCGTCGCTGGTGCCACGGCCATGCTGCGTGGTGCTGTTCGGGGCCACGGGAGACCTGACCAAGCGCAAGCTCATTCCCGCGCTGTATAACCTGGCCCGCGAAGGATTTCTGCCGCCGGGATTCACGGTGGTGGGCGTGGCCCGCCGGCCGTTCTCGGATGAGCAGTTCCGGGCGGACTGTCTGGCCGCGACGCAGGAGCACTCCCGGCATCAGCCGGTCTCGATGGAAGTGTGGCGGGATTTTGCCGCCGGGCTGTTCTACCACGCGCTGCAATTTGACGACCACTCGGCGTACGCGGGGTTGCGCAAGCGGCTGGAAGAGCTGGACGCCGTGCGGATGACGGGTGGGAACCGCCTCTATTATCTGGCAACGGATCCGACCTTTTTCGCGGTGATCGCCAAGGCGCTCAAGGAGGCGGGCATGGTCCAGCCGGTCAGCGGATCGGAGCTCCATACCGCCGCCCCGCAGGCGCTCCCTGAGCCGGTTGAAGCCACAGCAGGCGGGCGCAATACCCCGCCCCCGTTTACACGTCTGGTGGTGGAGAAGCCCTTCGGGCACGACCTGGCCAGCGCGTGCGAGCTGACCCGGCAGCTCCATGCCGCTTTTGACGAGTCGCAGATCTTCCGTATCGATCACTACCTCGGCAAGGAAACGGTGCAGAACATCCTGGCCATGCGTTTCGCGAACGCGACCTTCGAGCCGCTATGGAATCGCCGGTACGTGGATCATGTGCAGATTACCGTGGCCGAGCGGGTGGGTATGGAGGGCCGGCGCGGGCAGTACTACGACACGGCCGGGGCCTCACGCGACATGGTCCAGAATCACATGATGCAGCTCCTGGCCCTGACGGCCATGGAGCCCCCAGTGGCGATGGACGCACAGTCCATCCGCGACGAAAAGGTGAAGGTCCTCAGGGCACTCGAGGGGCGAGAGACGAGGGGCGAGGGATGGGGGATGAGAAGACAAGGGGACAAGGAGACAAGGGGACAAGGGGAAAGCCGGATCCGTGGGCTATCCGCAACTCGAATGCCGGCCTATGTGCGCGGGCAGTATGGGCCGGGCTCGTTTGCGGGGCGGCCCCTGCCGGGCTATCGGCAGGAAGAAGGCGTGGACCCGAATTCCAATACCGAGACTTACCTGGCCCTGCGGCTGTACATTGACACGTGGCGGTGGTCGGGGGTGCCCTTCTACCTGCGGACCGGCAAGCGGTTGCCCAAGCGTGTGACCGAGATCGCGGTGCAATTCAAGTCGCCGCCGATGGCCCTGTTTCGAGACGTGGAACAAATGCCCGAGGGCCGCAACCAGCTTGTGCTGCGCGTCCAGCCGGACGAGGGCATCTCGCTGTTTTTTGACGCCAAGGTGCCGGGGATGCGGATGCGGCTGGAGCAGGTCAGGATGGACTTCCGCTACGGCAGCAGCTTCGGCGGGGCTTCGCCGGAGGCCTACGAGCGGCTGCTGCTGGATGCCATGCTGGGCGATTCGACGCTGTTCATCCGGGCGGACGAGGTGGAGTACTCGTGGCGGTTCATAACCCCGTTGCTGGAGGAGTGGGCCGCCAGGCCGCCCTCGCAGTTCCCGAATTACGAAGCGGGGACCTGGGGGCCGGCGGAGGCGGATACCCTGTTTGAAGGCAGGAACGGCGGTTGGCGAAGAATTTAAGGGTGTCCCTGCGGGAGCCGTAGAAAGGCAAACGAGATTGAAATGAGCCAGACGACCCCGGACAGCCTGTTCTCCCCGGAAGGGACGGTGCTCACGGATCCCGCGGAGGTGGAGCGTGCGCTGGCCCGCATGTGGAAACTGGCGGGTGAGAAGGCCGCGGGTGAAACCACCACGAAAACGGCTTCGCGGGTGAGCGTGGCCAACCTGGTGGTGGTCGCCCCCGCCGCGCAGTGGGATCAGCTCCTGGAGCTGATGGCCGAGTTCTCTCCCATCTATCCCACGCGCAGCATCGTTCTGCTGATCACCGAGGAAGCGTCCGAGCCGCGCGAGATCACGGTCTCCGTCTCGGCCCTCTGCCATGTGCCGCAGGCTGACGCCCCCCAGGTATGCTGCGAACAGATCGTGCTGCGCGCCGGGCCGCGGCACGTTGAGACCCTCGACCGAACGCTGCTGCCGTTGCTGGAGTCGGATGTGTCGGTCATGTGCTGGTGGCGGTACGCGCCTGACGCCTGGCCCACCCTGTCCACGGCGATCAAGCGGATGGCCCGCCGCTTCATCATCGACCATCCATCCGGCTTCAGAGGGCTCGAATCCACCGAATGTTGCGCGGTCCGCGCGTTGGGTTGGTATCGCACCGCCGATTTGCGCGAGCTGCTGGCCCAGATGTTCGACGGATCGGCTCCGGAGGTGCTGGAGTCCATCGAAGAGGTGGAGATTCACACCGGCAGCGGCGCCGAGCGCAGGGACGACGCGTTCTGGCTCATAGCCTTCCTGGCCGGTCAGCTTGGGTGGACGCCCGCCGGCGTCGAAACCATTACCGATGGAGCAGACGCGGAGCGCCATTTCGCGGCCACTTACCTGTTCCGGCTCGGGCAGCACACGATCCGCGTGCATTTTGTGATGAGTCCGGAGACCGACTGTCGCCTGCGGCGCATCCGAATTGTGAGCGGCCCCAGCACGTTCACGCTCGAAAGTCATCCGGCACGCGAGAGCGAGCTGCGCATGGTTATTTGCAGCCGTGGCATCTGTCAGGCGCCCCGCAGCGTGCAGGCCCCGCCGATACGACCCAGCCAGGCCCTGGCCGATGCCATGGTCGGGCGGCAGGTGGATGCGGCCTTCGAGCGGGCCGCGCCCATCGCGGCCTGGCTCGTGAAGCCACAGAGTGAGTGATAGCCATAGAGGGCACGGAAGACACAGAGAGTTGGATACGGATGGACACTGACGGACACAGCAGTATCAGTCGGCGCGAGTTCTGTCGGGTTGCGGTGACGGCCGGGGCCGCCGCGATGGTTGGGGCTGAAGCTTTCGCTGCGTCGGCGCGGGACGAGACGACGCGGCCAGCCGGACCGCTGGATGCCGGCACGATCCGTGAGCGGATGAAGGCCGCGGGCGGGCCGCGCGGGTGGCGGACAGCGGTGGGGCGCAACGGTTTTATGTCCTCCGAGCAGGTGCACAAGAAGCGCTATCCCATCTGGGAGGTGCTCGACTTCTGCCAAACAGAAGGGTTCGAGGGGGTGGAGCTGGTTCAGGGCTGGCCGATGGGCGCGTACCCCCCTGCCGCGGACGCCAGACGCGTGGCCGCCCTGCGCGGGCTTTACGAGCGATACCAGCTCAAGATCCACACCATCCAGTCGGCGCCGACCGGCCGGCCGTTTGCCGAAGAGGCCGGCGAGCGGGCCGAGTGGCTGCGCACCTTCCGCGAGCAGGTGAAGCTGGCCAAGGCGTTGGACTGCGATTTTGTGGGCACCTGGCCGGGAGGGGCGCTGGGCAAGCAATCGATTGACCAGGCCATTGAACACTGTGCGGCCAGCTACCGGGAAGCGGCGCGGATGTGCGCCGATGAGGGGCTGTGGCTCTCGTTTGAGATCGAGCCGCCGTTTGTCTTCAACACGTTCGATCATCTCAAGCGGATTCTGGCGGCGGCCGACCATCCCGCGTGCAAGACCAATTACGACCCCAGTCATTTCGACCTCATGTCGGACAAGTCCGGCCGGCCGGAGGTCATGCTCAAGGCCCTGGGCGTCGAGCACATCGGGCACGTCCACCTGACCGACACGGACGGCACGCTGTTCGGCGGCACCTCCCGGCACCTCGCGTGCGGGGAGGGCCACTGCGATATTCAGGCGTCGCTGCGGACCCTGTGGGAAGGCGGCTACCGGGGCTGGATCATGATCGACGCCTGGATGATCGAGGACGTTTACAATGCCTGCCGGAAGGGCAAGGCGGCGATCGAGCGGACGCTGCGGTCTGTTTGAATCACGAAAGCACGAGCTGATGGCAGGACGCGTTCTGAAACTGGCACTGGTCGGCGGCGGGATGTTCGGGCGGGACGTGGTGCTGCGCTGCCTGGCCGACGTGCAGCGATGTGGCATTGCCCCTTACCTGGGCACGGCCGGTCTCGATCACCACGCCCGCGAGTTGGCCCACGTCGAATATGAGGTGGTGGCCATAGGGACACGGACGGCCCGCACCGCCGAGTCGTTGTCGGCGGAATATGCTCAGTGGGTGCCCGGCGCCCGGCCGGCGGCGTATTACGGGGAGGAGCCGTGGCTAGGCATACTTGAAGAACAACGGCCGGACGTGCTCTTTGTGGCCACGCCGGACCATCTGCACACCGCCCCCATCCTGGCGGCCATCGAGCGCGGGGTGCACGTGGTGACCGAGAAGCCGCTGACGCTCCGGCTGGACGAGGCCCGCACGATTGTCGAGCGGGCCAGGGCGGCGGGGGTAGTCGTGGCCCTGGACATGCACAAACGCTACGACTCTTTTCTGCGCAGCACTTTTCTGGACATAGTGCCGGAGCTGGGCGAGCTGCTGTATGCCCGGGCCGTGCTGGAGGAGCCGCTGGAGGTATCCACGAAGACATTCAAGTGGGCGGCCCGGAGCAACCCGTTCAGTTATGTGGGCATCCACTGGACGGACCTGTTTGCCCATTACCTGAAGGTCCGGCCGGTGTCACTGTTTGCGGTCGGGCAGAAGAAGCTGCTGGCGAACTGGCGCGACGAGGCCCACCCGGACGGGATCGACACGTTTGATGCCATGCAGGTGACCGTGCAGTACGACAACGGGATGAGCGTGCAGTACGTGAACGCGTGGATCAACCCGGCGGACTTCGAGGGGCCGGTCAACCAGGAAATGGAGATCGTCGGCACGCGCGGGCGGGTGTTCGTGGACCAGCAGGACCGCGGGCTGCGACTGACATTGACCGGGGGCGGGACGCGGACGCGGAATCCGCATTTTCAGGCGGAGGTGCCGCGGGCCGGTGTGGCCCCCACTCCTCGTGATGCGATACCGGGTCCTGTAAGGATGGCGCCAGATCCTGTAGCGGCCGGGCTCCGTACCGGCCGTTCTCCTCAAGGCTTCCCCACGAGTCCGGGAACACCAGTGGCATGCAACAGCGCCTGCATTGGGTACTGCAAGGACTCATTGATAGCAGGCTTGGACGCGGCCTCACGCGTAGCGCTGGGCCTGGGTGATGCGGCCTCGCTGGCCGGGACGTATCCGGACGCGGCGTCACAGTTGAATTGCATCGCGATTCTGGAGGCGGCGGCACACGTGGCGGGGGCCAATCACGCGAGTTTGGCAGCCGGGCGGGCCGCAGCAACTGTTGCCTGTTTCACCAGAGCCGGCTTTGAGCTCTCCGGGAATGAACTTGAGTAATCTCTCCCCCACTTCTGAAAAGGCGGGACACCCGGGTCAAATTCTGTAGCGGCCGGGCTCCGTACCGGCCGTTCTCCTCTGGAGTCTCCCTGCTCCCCATCGTCTACAAAGGGTCCCCCCATCTCTGAAGAGGTCGGGCACCCGAGCTTCTCACTTCTGACGAGCTGAGTACCCGAGGCGCGGGAATGCCCCCCTGCTTGGGTATGAATCACCCCGTTACTGGAAGTAATCCGGATACACCCGCGGGTGCGGCTTGCGGGCCTGGTAGGATTTGGCGAGGTCCAGGAAGATCTCAATGTCACGGTCCACGCTGGCGTTGACGCCGTCGAAGTAGCAGATGCGGATGGGCATGCCGGCGTGGTCCTCGCTGATGGCCGGGTAGACGGCCTCGGCGATGGTGCCGTTCATGCAGGTGAACGGGCTGATGTCGATCACGCCGTCGGCGCCGTGCTTCTGCATGAAGATGGACTGGCCGGCGCTGAGCACCATCTCGCCTAAGCACCCCTCCGGCGGCAGGTACGGCCGGGCGGCCTCCAGGACCTCGGTGATATCGTGGGCCTCCTCATAGCCCTTCAGGTCATTGACCAGCGGCGCGCGCAGACCTTCCGAATAGCGGCGCTGGAAACCGGCCTTGATCTTGAACAGCAGGTAGGCCAGGCTGAAACGTCCATGATCGTTGATGATCTGTCTGCCCTGGCCCCAGTTGCTGTACCAGACCCATTCGGAGAACTCCGACATCCAGCACTCGCCGCCCAGCCGCTCGATGGTGTTGAGGGTGTTCTGGTTGGCGAAGTCATTCAGCCGGCAGAAGATCTCCCCGATGATGCCGATCAGCGGCCGGCCCTTGACGTAATTGGCGGGGATGGCCCGGAAACGGTCGCGCATCTGCTCGACCAGGCCGATCAACTCACAGAAGCGTTTCCCGACGCTGATGTCCTGGCGCTCGAGGACGGCCTCGAAGTCGTGCACGCACTGGCGGTAGACGGCCTCGGACTGGCCCGGGTTGATCTCGTAGGGCCGGGTCTTATAGAGAAACTTGGTGACCAGGTCGCCGCAGGTCACGCCCATCCACATGGTCCGCATCAGTTCCCCGGCGTGCTCGCGGATGCCGTCGTAGGAGTCGTCGGCGGAGGGCGAGAAGATCATCACGTCGCCGTAGCCGAGCTTCCGCAGCTCTTTCTTGAGATACACCGCGTACTGCCCGAACCGGCAGGGCCCGTTGGAACTGGCCATGAAGAAGGCGGTCTTGGCGGGATCGAAGTCCGGCTGGCGGCAGACCTTCAGGAAGTCGCCCAGGGTGATCTTGTGCGGCAGGCACTCCTCGCCGCTGGCGTGAAGCCCGCCCAGGACCAGCGTCTCCGGGTCGGAGTCGGGCGTGATGGTGGCGTCAATGCCGATTGAGCGGAATGCCGCGGCGATCACCCGCCCGCCGGCATAGGCCATCTGGGGAATATACAATTTTCGGCCCGCAAGGCTCTGGCCGTTCGATAAAGCCTGGGCTTTCGCCATAATGACAATTCAATCCTGGAGTTACGGCCCGCGTCTGCAGCTCCGCGGACGACTGATAAACACCATACCATGCCCGTACACTTTCGTTCAAGCGCTGCAATTTGCCGGCCAAGACGGAAAAAGTCGCCTTCCGGACTAGCTTATTCGAAAACACCGTGGTATATTGTTTGCAACTTCACATCAAACCGTGCGGACGCGGACCACTCCTCTCAGTCTTGTCCGCTCCGACCCGAGAACGGAGAGCAGGTAATGAGAATCAAATCGATTGGAGACCTGCCGGCGTTTCCGATGCCCGCACATCCGGGCGACCATATCGATGAAATCATGGTGCGATCCGAGGACGGGATGAGCTACCGCCAATGGCTGGTCGCCCATCTGGCCAGCGGGCTGGCGGCCAACCCCCAGATAAACGCCACCCGCCTCGTGGACCTGGCCTTCCAACTCACCGACGAGATCATCGACCGATTGGAGATGTGCGAACATCCCGATAATTAGTGCCGTTTCCAGTTGACTGCCACCCAGGGGTGGCCCCGCCAGGCCCGCTTCGGCAGAAGGCGGGCCGGCCGTCGGTTGTTTGCCAGGACGACGGGCCTCGTCGCGGCTCCCGGCCGGAGAAATGCCCTCACGGCCGAATACTGGTATAATTGCCCCTCCGAAATGCAGGGTGCCCAAAGGACACAATGTGTTGTTTAGCGTAATGTGGTGATTCGAGGCGCGTGCATTTCTTTTCCCAGGATCCCTCGGAGAAGTTCCATGGAAGTCATCATTGCCCAGAATGCGCAGGAAATAGCTGTCATCGCCGCCGACCTGATCGAGCGCCAGTTGCTGCATAAGCCCAACTCGGTGCTGGGGCTGGCCACCGGTTCGACGCCGGTGGGCACCTATCGGGAGTTGATCCGACGGCACAAGGAGAAGGGGCTCGACTTTTCCAAGGTGACCACCTTCAACCTGGACGAATACGTCGGTCTGCCCCCCACGCACAGTCAGAGCTACCGCTACTTCATGGAGGAGAACCTGTTCAAGCATATCAACGTGCCCCCGGCCAACATCCACGTGCCGTATGGGCACGCTGATTCTGTGCTGGATTTTTGCGCCTGGTACGAGGAGGAGATCAAACGCGCCGGCGGCATCGACCTGCAGATCCTCGGCATCGGCCGCGACGGGCACATCGCCTTCAATGAACCGGGCTCGTCGCTGGGTTCGCGCACCCGGCTCAAGACCCTGACCGAGGAAACCATCAAGGACAACGCTCGCTTCTTCCAGAGTATGGATGAGGTGCCCCGCTTCGCCATCACCATGGGCGTGGGCACCATTCTTGAAGCCCGCAAGATCCTCCTGCTGGCCAGCGGCGAGCAAAAAGCCCAGATCATCGCGGAAGCGATTGAAGGGCCGATCACCTCCCAGGTGACGGCCAGCGCCCTCCAACTGCACCGCGACGTGGTGGTCATCGTTGATGAGGCGGCCGGCGCCCGGCTCAAGCGAGCCGATTACTATCGTTGGGTTTACAATCAGAAGCGCCGGCTGATTCCGACGCTCCTGGGACAATCGAACTAATGCCGGTTCCGGTCCGGAAGTTTCGTGCTTCGGCTCATGAGGCGGGCAGAATACCCGCTCCCCCGGCAGCAGCAGGCGGCTGTTCCGGCGGGCGGGCGTCCTGCCCGCCTGATTCGGCGCGAAACGGGTGGACTGGAAACGGCGTCAGCGGATGCCCGATAGAGAATCAAGAGAAGTACCCGGGATGAAAAGCGCGTCGAGCGGCGCAGGCGTCACCGGGGACTGTTTTTTCCCATGACCGTTCAGTTTCGACTCACAATCCGCTTCATCAGCGTCATCCTGCTGGCTGGGGTGGCCCTGTCGGCATTCACCGCCTACCACATTGCCAGGGTCCTGCTCGAGGAGGTCCAGGAACAGGTGAGTCGCGATCTGAACGCGGCCCGCGCGGTGTACGACAGCCAGACCGAGCAGATCGAGTTGTTTCTGAATACGGCGGCCCTGGATGCGACCCTGCCTGCCCTGCTGAACAATCCCCAGCAGGCCGAGGATCTGCTGAAGGCCCTGAGCGAGACCGGCCAGTTGGATCGGTTGTGTCTGCTGGACCTCGAGGGACGGGTGGTCGCCTGCGCGGCCAACGTGCGCATGGCCGGTCATGACCTGTCGAATGATCCGGTGGTCCGTCATACCTTCCGGCGGGGCAGGTCCGTGGCGGGCACGGTGCTGGTGCCCCGGCTCGAATCCGAGACCTCGCCCGAAGTGGACAGCGATCCGGAAGCGGACGTGCCCATCGCCCCCGACGGCATGTTTATCGCCCTGGCGGCCGCCACGCCCATCCGCGACGCGACCGGTGAAACGGTCGGCCTGATGTACGGGGCCCACATCCTCAACAATCGCAACAACCTGGTCGACGCTATCCGCGCGGAAGTCTTCCGCTACCGATCCTGGAAGGGCATCCACATAGGGACGGCTACGATTTTCCAGGGCCCCATACGCGTGGCCACCAACCTGCGCAACGATGACGGAAGCCGGGCCATCGGCACGACCCTGGACGACGACGAAGTCTACCGCGCGGTGCTGATCAAAGGCGATCGCTTTGATGGCATCGCCTACGTGGTCAACGACTGGTATTTCACCTCGTACGAACCTCTGCGCGATCCCGACGACCGTATCATCGGAGCCCTCTACGTGGGCGTATTACGAGCGCCCTTCATGGAAACACGGAATACGGCCATCGGCGTTTTCCTGGCCATTGTCACCGGCGTGGTGGTCCTGATCCTGGTGCTGCTGATCGCCGCCACCCGGCAGGTGCTGCACCCCATTGAGCGGATCGTGGAAATGACCGGGCGGGTGGCCGGCGGCGATCTCACCGCCCGGGTGGGTATCCGGCCGTCCGGGGAAATGGGCCGGCTGTGCCGGGCGGTCGACGCCATGGCCGACGCGGTGGCCGAGCGCGAGGAACAGCTTGAACTGGCCACCCGCCGGCAGATTACGCAAAGCGAGAAACTGGCCTCCATCGGGCGGTTGGCGGCCGGCATCGCCCATGAAATCAATAACCCGCTGACCGGCGTGCTCACCTTCACCAGCCTGCTGCGCAGCAAGCCCAATCTCGACGAACAGGATCGTGCCGACCTGGACCTGGTCATCCGCGAGACCACCCGGGTCCGCAACATCGTCCGCGGCCTGCTGGATTTCGCCCGCGAATCACACAGCCGGAAAGAGGCGCTCAACATCAATGAGGTGGTCCACCAAGCCACCTGGCTGCTGCACAACCAGAAGGAGTTCTGCGAGATCTCCATGCACGAGCAGTTGGCCGAAGACCTCCCGTTGGTGTACGGCGACCGCAACCAGCTCCAACAGGTGGTGCTGAACCTGGCGTTGAACGCATGCGAGGCCATGCCTGACGGCGGCACGCTGACCATTATCAGCCGGGCGGAGGGAGAAGAAGTCGTACTCAGCATCCAGGATACCGGGCACGGCATCCCGCGCGAGGATCTCGAAAAGATCTTCGAGCCCTTCTATACCACCAAGCCGGTGGGCAAGGGCACCGGCTTGGGCCTGAGTGTGACCTACGGGATTCTCCAGCAGCACGGCGCCACCCTGGGGGTCAAGAGCGAGATCGGCAAAGGGTCCACGTTCACGGTCCGCCTGCCGATCGCTGCGCCCGCCGGCCCGGCCTCCCCGGCTTCGGCGGACACGCCGGCTTCCGCGACTCCGGCGGACACGCCGCCCCCCGCTGCTTCGTCGGATGCGCCGCCCCCCGGATCCGCGGGAGCGACCTGACATGAAGGGAGCGGGCAGGCGCTGATGAACGGCCAGGGCCTCTTCCGGCTTGACAGTTCCGCGATCCACCGCGAAAACGACCGGAACCCGCCCGACCAGCACAGAAGAACGAAACTTTCCCACGGGAAAGGCACTAAACTTAATAGAGGCTCATACCATGAAACCTGAGACAGCACCCAAGAAAATCCTTGTTGTGGACGATGAGGCCGTTGTCTGTGAAAGCTGCCGGCGCATCCTGATCCGCGAGGGATACGTCGTCGATACGTGTTCTGACTCGCGAACGGGGCTGCGTCTGGCCGAACTGAATCACTATGACGCCATCCTGCTGGATCTGCGTATGCCGATCGTGGACGGCGTGCGCTTCCTGGAGCGGCTGCGGGAGGTGCGGCCCAACGCGTCGGTGGTCATCATCACCGGCCACGCTTCGGCCGAGTCGAACCGGGCCTTTGAGCGGCTGGGCATCTGCGAATTAATCGCCAAGCCCTTTACCCCCGAGGAAGTGGCCGGCGCGGTGCAACGGGCACTGAAGGCCAAGGACGAGTCGTAAGCGATCAAAAGGAGTTGAAAACGTCGTGCGCAATCCGCTGTTTGCAACCGTGACCATTGCCGCCCTGTTCCCCGCCCTCGCGTGGGGTCAGGCGCCGTCCGCTGGCGCCCCCGAGACACAACCGGCCGCCCGCACCCCGGGGAACAAACCCGAACGCATCGCCTGGTTTCAGACGCTCGGCCTGGGCATGTTTATCCACTGGAGCCTGGATTCGCAGCTCGGCGTCGTCATCAGTCACTCGATGGCCGCGGCCTCGCCTGATTATCTTGAACGCTTCATCACCGAACTGCCCCGCTCCTTCAATCCGCGGCGCTTCGAGCCGGACCGCTGGGCGGAACTGGCCCGGCTGGCCGGCATGAAGTACGTCGTGTTTACGGCCAAGCACCACAGCGGCTTCTGCATGTTCGACACGAAAACCACCGATTTCTCGGTCATGCACACCCCCTACGGGCAGGACATCACCCGGCAGGTGCTGGAGGCCTTTCGTCGCCAAGGGCTGGCCATCGGGTTGTATTTTTCGCCGGATGATTTCTGGCTGCTCTACCGGCAGGGCCACGAGATCACCCGTCGCCGTCCGGAGGCCTACCCGGTCAACAATCCGCAACTCATGGCCCACGACAAGGCCCAGCTTCGCGAACTGCTCACCAATTACGGGCCAATTGACTTGCTGTTCATTGACGGCCCGGCCGAGGAGCTGCGCGAGCTCTGCTGGGAGCTGCAGCCGGACATCGTGGTTACGCGGGGGGCCATGGAGACGCCGGAGCAGGAGCTGCCCGGTGAGCCGCTGCGCGGCCCGTGGGAGGCCTGCTGGACCATGGGCGAGGCCTGGCAGTACCAGCCCACCAACGAGCGCTACAAGAGCGGCACCTCCCTGATCAACACGTTCATCGAGACCCGGGCCCGGGGCGGCAACCTGCTGCTCAACGTCGGCCCCCACCCGGACGGGTTCATCCCTCCCGAACAGGAAGGCCGGCTCCGCGAACTGGCCATGTGGAATTTCATCAACCGTGACGCGGTATTCGGCATCCGGCCCTGGCATGTGACCAACGAGGGCCCGATCTGGTTCACCCGCGCCGCAGACGCCGACACGGTGTACGCGATCGTCACCGGTCAGCCCTGGCCACACGGCCAGTGGCAGACGGTTACGCTCAAGAGCGTCCGGGCCACGCCGGCCAGCGAGATCGAGATTCTCGGTCAGTCCGGCAAGGTCATGGAGTACAAGCCGGACGTGGTGCCCAAGGCTACCTGGACCCAGGACGACGCCGGCCTGCACATCAAGGCCATGCGGGCGCAGCGCATCTATGACGACTACAAGTGGCCCAATCCGATCGTGATCCGGATCACGCACGCCCGCGGGGTGAACGACGAATAACGAAATCCGAAAGTCAGGCAACCACGGGCGGTCCGTTGCCTGTCATCCCGGATGGCTCATTACTCATGCTCTGCGCTGGCAACAGGGAAAGCCTGGGCGGAAGGATAGGCCCTGGGCTCCCCGGCATCCTGATTCAGATCTCCTTCCCAGAGGTATTTGCGGGTTTCGGCCACGACCACCCCGCTCAGCAGCAGCAGTGAGATCAGGTTGGGAACGGCCATGAGCGCATTGGCGATGTCGGCGAAGTCCCAGACGGCCTGGAGTTTGGACACCGAGCCGACCATGATGGCAGAGACCCACAAGATGCGGTAGGGAAGGACGGAATAAGTGCCGAAGAGATACTCACAGGCCTTCTCGCCGTAGTATGACCAGCCCAGGATGGTGGAGAACACAAAGGTCAGCAGGCCGACGCTCAGGATCGCCGGTCCGACCCCCTTGAAGGCGGAGAAGGCCGCGTAGGTCAGCTCCGCCCCCTTGAGCCCCTCCTCCCACTTGCCCGAGTTGACCACCACCAGTCCGGTCATCAGGCAGATCACCACCGTGTCCCAGAAGGTGCCGGACGAGGAGACCAGGGCCTGCCGGACGGGGTTCTTGGTCTGGGCGGCGGCGGCGACGATCGGTGCGCTGCCCAGGCCCGACTCATTGGAGAAGAGCCCGCGGGCCATGCCATAACGAATGGCCTCCTTCATGCCCGCCCCCAGGAAGCCTCCTGCCGCCGCCTGGCCGGTGAATGCCGTCCGCAGGATCAGGGCGATCGTATCGTCCAGCGTCGAGTAGTGCATGATCAGCAGGACCAGGCAGCCAAACACGTAAAAGAGGGCCATGAACGGAACCAGCAACTCGCACACCCGGGCAATCCAGCGGACCCCGCCCAGGATGACGAAGGCGGTTAACGCGCTCAGGCATAGCCCGCTCACCCAGGGCCGGAGGTTGACGCTTTCGTTCAGCATCGAGGAGATCGAATTGGCCTGGACCATGTTGCCGATGCCGAACGCGGCAATAGCCGTCAGGGCGGCAAAGATCACGCCCAGCCACTTCAATCCGAGCCCGCGTTCCAAGGCGCACATGGGACCACCGGCCACCTGGCCATCCGGGCGGACCACGCGATACTTGACGGCCAGTACCGCCTCTGCGTATTTCGTGGAGATGCCGAATACGCCCGTAAGCCACATCCACAGCACGGCTCCCGGGCCGCCGAAGCCCACCGCCGTGGCCACCCCCACCAGGTTGCCCGTCCCCACGGTGGCGGCCAGCGCGGTCATCAGCGCCCCGAACTGGCTGATCTCGCCGGCGCCCTCGCGTTTACGCTGGAAAGACAGCCGGATGGCCTTGAGCGTGTAGCGCTGGATGAGCCGCAGACGGATGGTCAGGAACATGTGGGTGCCGAACAGCAGCACCAGCATCCACGGACCCCAGACCCAACCGGCGGCGTCAGAGAGAAATTGTTCGATGACTTTCACGAGACGGGAGCTCCTGATCGACGTAACGGCCCTCCGCCGCCGGCGCGGCGGGTATCGACGGCGGAAAGCTTAACACAAGAGAACCCTGGAGGCGAGGGGCGGGACGGCCCGGTTGCGCAGCCCCGCCGATACCCGGGGTCATAGCAGTCCATGGGACCGTGAAGACCGCGTTCAACCACTTCGTCATGGGCCCTTCGGGCTCGATCTAGGGCAACCGTCGCAGACGGATGTTCCGCAGCTCCCCCGTCGTCTCCCAGGTCGAGAACCCGAACGGCCGGCACGGCTCCTGCTCATACCAGACGGAGAATTTGCGCTGGCCCCGTTCAAGATTGACGTAAGGCTGGTCGTCAATCCAGACCTCGATCTTCTCCGGCACTACCCGCAGGCGGATGGAGTACCACTGTCCGTTTTCGAAGCGCTTGCCCTGGGTGGTTTCGTTCTCGACTGCGCTGTTGCCATCCACGTTGGAGAGGCCCACCACGCTGCCGCCCCACCCGCCGAGGATCAGCGTGCAGAATTCGTCGGCCACCGGGAAGGTCATCCCGCAGAAAAAGTCATCGCCCTCGACCCGCCGGGCTTCGAACAAGACCTCGTAGTTGTCCTTCGGAAACCGGCCGGCATAAACCACGCCGGTCTGCTGGTGGCCCCTGGAGAGCACTAGCGCGCCGTCCCGCACCATGACCGGGCCGTGATCGGCGTACACCCCCTCGGTCAACATCTTCCAGCCGTCCAGCGACTTGCCGTCGAACAGGCGCGTCTCACCGGCAGCGGCCTGCTCGTTGCGGGCCGGTCGCCCGCCCTCCCGGGCCTGGCCGGCGCTGCGCGTGATCTCCTCGACGAGCGGCCCGGCGTCGTAGATCTTGTCCAGCGCCTCCAGGATGGCCCGCGCATCCACCGCGACGGCCCGGGCCGGGTCGTCGTCATAAGCAAAATCCAGCACCAGCGAATGGATGTTCCCGTCAAAGATCACACCGGAGAGCTTGCCCTCCCGATTGACCACCGGCGAGCCGGAATTCCCGCCGATGATGTCCGCGGTGAGCACGAAGTTGAGCGGGGTATCGAGGTTGAGCCGCTCGCGACGCTCCAGCCAGCGCTGGGGCAGT
The DNA here is from genome assembly GCA_012719955.1 of Phycisphaerae bacterium. Classification (GTDB taxonomy): domain Bacteria; phylum Planctomycetota; class Phycisphaerae; order UBA1845; family PWPN01; genus JAAXZI01. Next base: position 24,354 of record JAAXZI010000165.1, read on the forward strand.
TCGAAGGGCTCCACGCCGCCGCGCTCGGCGGAACGCTTGTATATCCCCTCGATGGTGGTAAACGGCGGGATACGCCGGCCGTCCTCCTCGTAGCCCCGGATCGGGCCGAACGCCAGGCGAAGGGTGCCGGTCGCGTCGGGATAGGTGCTCTCTCCGAACAGGTCGAAACGCAGGGCGGCGATCCGGGCGTACGCCTGCCGCTCCACGCCTTCCACCTCATCCTCGAAGCGTCGGCGCAGTGACCGGGCCTCCGGGTCCAACTGGATCGCCAGCCGGATCATGGGATCGTTCGAGGCCGCGATGGCCTCCCGGCCGCCGGCCGCGATCTTTTTGCGGGTTTCGATGTCCTTGAGCGTGCAGCCGCGGACCAGCTCCACAGCCAGCTTTTGCGGGTCCTTGCCGGCGAAGACCTCCTTGACCAGCGGATCGTCGGCCCCCAGCGCTTCGGCCAGCACCGAGAGACTGCTCTGCATCCGCTCGATTTCGAACTCCTCGTAAATGGGCGCGTTGGAGTACAACTGCAGGTACACGGAATCGAGCTCCGAATCGCGATACTCACGCAGCCGTTCCGGGGAGGGCTTGGGCAGCTCATCGGCCAGACGCACCAGCGTCCGGGCGATCCGGAACAGCTCCGAGCCGAACGGCCAGCCCTCGCGCAACACCCGATAGCGCGGGTAGAAGGTGCGGAAATTCCGGTAGGCCGCGGCGATCTGGGACCAGGGATCCGCCTGCTCGCCCTCGCCGGCCGGACGGGTGGCGGCATATTGGCGCAACTGGGCCTCCATCTTTCGCTTGGCCTGCATGATCTCCGGATCCAGCAGACCCGCATAGCCACCGGTGCGGGCCTTCCGCGAATTCTGCACGCTGAAGTATTCCGTCTGGGCCATTCGGCGCTGCTCGGGGCCCTCGTTGCAGAAGTTGGCCAGCTTCACCTCGTCGCGCCACAGGTAGTGCAACAGGGAAGGGAAGGCCACGTCGCGCAAGAATTCGAGATGTTCCACGGTGAACAGCCGGCTCGTCCGTCCGGGGTGGCCCACGACGAACATCAGCTCGTTGTCCCGGCCTCCTTCCAGGTTCCAGCGGAGGTAGTGCTCGTTCTGAAGCGGGCGGCCGTTCTCGTAGATGCGGAAGAAACAGAAATCGAAGTCGTAACGGGGATACTCGAAGTTATCGATGTCGCCGCCGAAAAAGGCGACCGCCTTCTCCGGGGCCATTACCAGGCGGACGTCGTCGTAGCGTTGGTAACGGTACAGGTGATAGCGGGCCCCGTGATAGAGCGTGACCACTTCACTATCCAGGCCGGTGGCCTTTTTCGACTCGCTCTCCAGCCGAGCCATTTCCTGCCGGCGGGCCTCATAGGCCTGGGCCGGCGTCTGGCCGGGCTTGACCGCAGCATTGACCCGCGCGGTCACATCCTCGATGGACCAGAGGATCTGCACCTCAAGGTCCGGGCACTTGAGCTCCTCTTCGCGCGTGCGGGCGTAAAAGCCCGTGGTCAGCAGGTCGCGCTCCGGCGTGCTGAGCTTCTGGAGCTGGTCCACGCCCACGTGGTGGTTGGTCAGGATGAGCCCTTCCGGCGAGACCAGTGAGCCGGAGGCGCGAATGCGTACGGCCGACTTCTGCAGATGCTCCAGCCACTCGGGCGAAGGCTCAAACCCGTATTTCTGCCGCAGCAACTCCCGTGGCGGGTTGTTGAGCAGCCACATGCCCTCATCGGCACGACAGGGCTGGCAGGCGACCACAACGACCCACAGGCCGATCACCGATGGCAAGCTGATGCGCATGAGAATTCTCCATGAACCTGAAAAGGCCACATTATGTTGGCAGGCGCGAGGATTGAAAAGCGCGGCCCCCATACTCTGAAAGACGGCGGCGGGAACAGGTTCTCCTCACGCTTGATGACGTTTGATCCTCTAATCCGGCAATGGCGACAGAGGGCCGGGGGAACGCCTGCTCATCCATTCCCGCCCGCGTCCCAGGCTCAGCGAATCCGTCGCAGAGCGATCACGAACGCAAAAAACGCCGCCCACTTAATTGGACAATGATATCCCCAGGATGTAACAATCCATATGGGGATGCGCCACCTGGCGGGAGGCGCCGGCCATGAAAACCCGGAACACTCTGCTCATCAGCTATGGCTATCTACTGCTTACGGCCTCCAGCGTGGGGCTCATGGGAGTGACCTGCGCCGAGTTGATCGCCGAGGGCCTCGTCAACAGCGCCATGCTGGGCAGCCAACGGCTTGACGGCGGCACTGTGGGCATCAGTTCGGTCGGCGGCGGCACGCTGGGCGCCAGCACGCTGGGCCCAGGCGTTCGCGGCGGCCTCATCAGTTCGGGCGTGGCAGGACCGAGCACCCTGGGTACCGGTACGCTGGGTGTCGGTGTTCTGGATAGCAGCATCCTGGACCCCACGATTACCGGCCTGAACACAACATCGCTCACCAACACGTCGGGCCTGTCCGGCTCTGTGCTGACGCCAACCTCGGTGCTGACGCCAACCAGCGGGCTGGTACCGGGCAACGGATTCACCACCACCCCATTGACTACTACCAGCAGTGTTACAGGGGGTACCGGCGGCTTTACCACCTCCGGCGGCGGACTGAGCACGGCAGCGCTGAACTCTCTGTTTCCGCTCGGCATCGGCGCATCCAACGCCTTTGGCGGAAGCACCCTCGGTTCCACCAGCGGAAGCGTCGTAAATACCGGACTCACCGGTGTTGGCACCCTGGGCCTCAACTCAACGCTGAGATCGCCGGCCAGCCTGTCTCCCACAGTCCCCTTCTAAGCATCCGCCCTGCCTAAGCGTCCGCCTCATGAGCCGGCAACGAATCGCCCTCAAACCCTCTGTGTGCCACGGCTCTTGAGCCGTGCAGGACGACCATCGGTGTGCCACGGCTTTGCGGGCTACGTCAGACTGCCGTTTCCGGGCGAACCGGCGCGCAGCGTCGCCTCTTCCCCGGGCTCGCCGGCGGGTTCGCCCCCGAGTGCCCCCTCACAGGGTGGACGGCCTTTTCGCGCGCTCGAGTGAATCAGCAATTCGAATGCCTGCCGGTCTAGCGTCTCCCGGCGAAGCAGTTCGTCGGTCACGCATTCCAATTCGTCACGGTGCTCGATCAATATCGCCCTGGCCCGCGCGTACGCCTCCTGAAGCAGCCGTTTGACTTCCGCATCGATCAGTTCGGCCATGCGCTCGCTGCAATCCCGTTGCACGGGGCTGGTCTCCGGCGCGGTCAGAAAGAGGTTCTCGCGCTGCCCGCAGTGAACCAGCCCGATCTTGTCGCTCATGCCGTACAGGCACACCATCTGGCGGGCCTGGGCAGTGGCCCGTTCCAGATCGTTCTCCGCCCCGGTGCTGATCTCGCCCAGCATGATCTCTTCGGCGGCCCGTCCGCCCAGCAGGCCGGTCAACCGATCCATCAACTCAGAGCGGGTCATCAGGAACTGATCTTCGGTCGGCAACTGCATGGTATAGCCCAGGGCCGCCCGACCGCGGGGCACGATGCTGATCTTGTGCACCGGGTCGGCCTGAGGGCAATACGCCGCGACCAGGGCATGGCCCACCTCGTGGCAGGCCACCCGCTTTTTCTCATCCTCCTTGAGCCGCCGGCTCTTGCGTTCCGGCCCGGCCACCACCTTCTCCACCGCATCCTCGAGGTCCTGTTGCGTGATTTCGTGGGCGTGTCGCCGGGCGGCCAGCAGCGCGGCTTCGTTCATGGCATTGGCCAGATCGGCCCCCGAGAAGCCCGGCGTCGCCTGAGCAATGCGGCGCAGGTCGATGTCGGGCGCGAGCCGCTTGCCCCGCGAGTGCACCTCGAGAATGGCCAGCCGCCCGTTCATATCCGGCGCATCCACCAGCACTTGTCGATCAAACCGGCCGGGACGCAACAGGGCACGGTCCAGCACCTCCGGACGGTTGGTCGCCGCCAGCAGGATCACCCCCGCGTTCGGCTCAAACCCGTCCATCTCCACCAGCAACTGGTTGAGCGTCTGTTCGCGTTCATCGTTGACCGGGCCGACGTGCACCCCGCGCTGCCGGCCGATCGCATCCAGTTCGTCGATGAACACAATGCACGGGGCCTGGGCCTTGGCCTGCTGGAACAGGTCGCGCACACGGGCCGCACCCACGCCGACGAACATCTCGACAAAATCGCTGCCGGCCAGCAGGAAGAAGGGCACGCCGGCCTCACCGGCTACCGCCCGGGCCAGCAGCGTCTTACCTGTGCCCGGAGGCCCCACCAGGAGCACGCCCTTGGGGATACGCGCGCCCAGGGCGTTGTACCGGTCCGGCTCCTTGAGAAAGTCCACCACCTCCTGCAACTCCGCCTTGGCTTCATCGCAGCCGGCCACATCCTTGAAACTGACGTTGGTATCCTTCTCCCCCACCAGTTTGGCACGGCTCCGCCCCACACTGAGCAGCGATTGGGCCGCGCCACCCATCCGCCGGGACAAGAACCACCAGAACAGCAGGATAAGCCCCAGCGGCGCAATCCAGGCCCACAGCAACTGGGCCAGAAAGTTCGGCCGGACGCCCACGAATTTCACTCCCGCCGCCTGAAGCTCTTCCACCAGTTTCGGATCTTCGACCCGCACGGTACGAAAGAGAAAGGGCTCTCCCGGGACCTGGGCTGGCGGCGTGTCCGCTTCCGCCGGTTGCGTGGCCGGCCGGGCGCGCGGCACGATTTTGCCTTGAATGTCGGTTTCCCCGATGGTGGCTTCCGTCACCTCCCCGGCCGCCAGGCGTGCTTTGAATTCGCTGTACGGAATCGTCCGCACGCGAAACCCGCTGAGCGCATCCTGCCAGGCCCACAGCATCAGCAAAGCCATCACCGCGTACAGAATCAGCGTGGGCCGCGGCCGCGTCGGGGGAGACGAGGACTGGAACGGCTCTGAGGGCGGCTCCTTCCGCTCATTCCCCCCCGACCAGAGCTTGAAGCGCATCATCAGCCATTCTCCTGAAGAGCTGCCACATCGCGTAGCTAACATCCGCAGAATTCTAGACCTGGGGAATATACCCGATGGAGAGAAAAAAAGGGCCGAAGGCCACCTTAGATGCCTGGCTTCTTAACCCTCCCGAAGGGGTTGAGACATCTAAGGTGGCACTTCGGCCCGAGGGTAACTTAACCGATTCGGAGGCCGCTTGCAACCCCCAGCTTAACAGCTTTACGCATGGCTGCGTCAGGTTAGGCAAGATGGCCATAAATATCTAAGTTGAAAGCAGTTAACCTTGATTGCTTCCGAGAGATTTTCCCCAAAAAACCTGCGGGCATGAGTTTTTTTCCCTAGAGATTTTTCTATCGGTGGGGCCTATAATCTGCCGAGAAAAATAAAATCATTTATCGAGGGGGCATATTTGACTACCGGCTTCTTTCCCCTCCGGAAAGCACCAAGGCGCCTTGAGGCTCTTGGTGCTTTCTTTTTTGGATGAACCTCCCGCATGAACCTTTCCCCCGGGGGGGATTCCTCGCAGGCCGATTCGGAACCCCTGCCTTGACAACTCCAATTGGAACCACAAAGAATCAATACGGGTTCCAGGTCCTTCGGAATACCGGGTGTCTCTTCACTGGACGTGACGACCACGCCACAACCGATCAGGCAGTCGCTTCTGCTGTTCGCCTTTGATTATGCAGACCAAAGAGGACAACAGTTGGCCTTCACGCGCCCCATACACATGTTCTCTCGCAGCGCTTCCGAGCTCTGTGGCTCGGTGGCCGATCAATCGACGATGCGGGTGAATTGCCATTCGCAGCCCGCCGGCCTGGCCCCTTCGGACGTCCTCGATATCGAAAACCTGGCCCAATCGCTGGGGGGCGGCACCATCTACTCCAGCCCCATGTGGCTGCGCTGCTGGTGGAAGCATTTTGCCCCGCGGGGCACGGAGTTGATCGTGCACCGGCTCTATGCCGGAGGGCAGCTTGCCGGCGTGGTCCCGCTCATGGAGCACGGCGGATGGCTGCGCCAGTGGACGGCGCCGCGTAACGCGCAAAGCCTGATCGTGGACATCATGTTCGACCCGGGCAGCCTGCACGCCTGGCACGGGCTGCTGGAGACGTTCGCCCGGTCGGCCCATCTGCTGGAGATCGGCCCCTTGCCGGCCTCGTCTCCCGCTTCGCTGGGCCTGACCCGTGCCGCCGAACAACAACGCCTGAAACACGCGGTCAGCCGGACGACCCCGCTGGCCCTGCTGGACCTGACCATCGGCTGGAAGACGTACCGCTCCAACCTGTCCCGCAATCTGCTGGGCAACACGGAGCGCGTTCAGCGGCGACTGGCGGCGCTGGGCTCGGTCGATTTCCAGGAGTACACCGGCGGCCCGGAGCTTCCCGCCCTGCTGACCGAGTGTTTTGAGCTGGAGGCGCGTACCTGGAAAGGGGCGGAACATAGCGCCATTCTCTCGGATGCCGCCACCCTGGGCTTCTACACCGACTTGAGCCTGGAGGCGGCCGCAGTCGGCGCGTTGTCCCTCTACACGCTCCGCCTGAACGGGCGGCTGATCGCCTTCGACCTGTGCCTGCGCCGGGGCCAGTGGATACACGATCTCAAATTCAGCTATGAGCCGGACATGGCCCGCTATGCGCCCTGCAACGTGCTGCGCTATCTGTTCCTCAAACGCGAGATGGAGGCCCCCCGGGCGCGCTGGTACGAGCTGGGTATGCAGTGCGATTGGAAGGCCCGTTGGACCACCTCGGCGCCGCTGGAAACCATCCGCGTTTACTCCAACCGGCTCCCTGCACAGGTCGCCTGGCTGAGCGGCCCGGCGCTGCGCCGCCAGTTGAAACGGATACCGGTCCTCCGCCGAACGGTAGAGACCGTGCGTCAATTCCGCACGCGGACGCGCCTTCTGCGCCGCGCCGCCCTCAAACACAGCCTCAATGCGGATCACACGGAAAAAACGATGTCGGCCCCCTGACGTGCTTCGAGCCCAACGCGGGCGCCTTCACTTGACCAGAAACGGCTTGGTGCCGGGCGCCTGGTTGCGCCCGTCATACTGGATGTGGATGAACCCGTTGCCGCCGACTTCGACGGTGTCGGCAATCAACTGGGTGCCAGTGTTCCCACCAGCCCCCCCGATGTTGACCTTGTTTTGCGGAAAATAGAGCGTGCCCTGGATGGTGTTCAGCTCGTTGTTCCCGACAATCTTGGCCGTGTACTTCGGGTCCAGGTTGTAGGTGGCCCGAGACTGGAAGATGGCCATGCCCTCGTAGCTGGAATCGATTCCCGGCGGATAGGTCACACTGGGATCGTCCAGATCGATGGCGGTGATCACGATCCGGCCATTTCCCGACAGATCGACGTGACTGAAAGGCTGTTTGCCGTCGGGCGTGCTGTCCATGATGTAAAACATGACGCCATGGGCGATCAGATCGCCGCCGTTGACGTTGAGACCCACGCCATCCAGGATGTAGATTCCCGGGGTGCAGGTCAGTGTGCCGCCCGTCATTGAGATTCCACCCGCATAGTAGCCGGGATCGATGGTACGCACGTCCCCCTGGCTAAGTTCCACAATGGGCAGCGGGGTCAGGCCCGCCGGACTCGGCTCGGGAATTCCCGCGAGCGGATCCTGAACGACGCCGGCGCCGGGGTTGACCGTTCCTGCGTAGTTGGCGTTCTTAAGGCAGTCGCCGCCGTGCACGTTGATCTCGCCGGCTTCAATGTGAACGTTCCCATCCGAGCAGACCGCGCAGGAGTGGCTAGAGTTGACCTGAATGGCCCCCGGCACTCCCAGTTGCAGATCTTCGACGCTGAGGGTGAGGTTGCCGTGGACGTACAGGGCGCACTCGGCATCCGGATTCAACGTGATCAGGCCGGCGCCGGTTCCTCCACCCACCATGGCGATGGCCGTGGCTGAAAGGTCGACCGTATCCACGCCGAAGAGCGGACCGAACACCAGGGAAACAGGACCATCAGAAACCGCGCCCGTGCGCCGCGCGACGACCTTCACGGCATTGACCGCGGTGGTCTGAGGAGTGAACTCGCCGGTGTCCTCACGATACCGGCCGAGAACGATATCGCCTTCCGCGGCGTTGGCATCATTCCGATCCAGTCTCACCTGTGTTCCCAGCACCTTGTTGGCCAGCCCGATGGTGACGGCATTCGTGCGCGCCTCATCAGTGTCGAGCTTGACCTTGGCGGCACCGGCCAGCGCCGCTGCGTCAGCGGCGTTCTGGAGTTGCTGCCGCGAAAGGACCACGACGCCGGCGTCCAGGGCCAGCCCGACCATTCCGATCAGGATGAGTCCCAGGATTGCCACCCAGACCAGCGCAACGGCGCGCCGGCGCGTTGAATTTCGCAACGGATCACGTTGACGGCAGGTCGAGGAGGCGAACAGGCTGGTGAACACGGCACCCTCCTGGGGCATTTCCCTGATCTTTAATTATCGAACCACAATAACAATACTGACGCAAATATAACAAAATAGCCCCAAAGAAACCCATGCAAAAGAAATTTTATTCATCTGCCTATTGACAGACACTGAAGTTTCGTTCACAACGCACTCAGTGGGAATAAAGGCCCGTCTTTGGATTGGACGGGGATGCAACAAGCCCGGAAGGATCCTGGTTTCATCATCGGCGCAGGTACAGGGAGTCTTGGCGCAATCGGAAGCTCCTCCCCGCGTACCGTTGGGCGCGGCTCTGTTGGGTTTGGATCACCGATCGCCAGTCGGGGGGCGGTGACGCGGGAGGGTTTGCGCTGACTTTTTGTGGGATTGTGACGGGACTTTTTGTGAGATTGTGACGGCTTCTCAGCAAGAGGTAGCGGCAGCTTCCGCAGCCTTCCAGCGCAGGGGGCCTCACGTCCAGTTTCGCGTGGACCATATGTCTATCTGCAGCCCTTCATAGAGCGAAGCAGCACTCAGCCCGACCGGACACGCCGTCAGGATGTTTTCGTCGTGCGAAGGTCGCGCCGTCCTGAATGGCGAGGGGATATCTGTTTTGCGAAAGGAGCAAGCGATGCTCGCACTGGTCAAGAAGTTCTGGAACGATGAGAGTGGATTGGAGACGGTGGAGTGGGCCGTTCTGGCCGCACTGATTCTGACCGGCACCATTGCCGCGATCGGTCTTCTCGGCGAGAACGTCCAGGCCGCATTCGAAAGACTGCAAGCGGCTACGTCGGATGGGGCCGCGGGCTAATAGGCGGAACCGCCATGTGGATGGTACTCGGAGACCCGGGCGCTCCCCTGCTCAAGTGGGGTGTGGTGCTGGGCGTCTCACTGGCAGCGGCGATCAACGATGTGGGCACGCGGCGGATTCCGAACTGGTTGACGATGCCGGTCCTGCTGGCCGCCCTGGTGTGGGCGGCCTGGACGGCCGGCTGGGACGGAATCGCGGACGCCGTCGCGGCCTGCATGTTGTTCGCCCTGCCATTCGTGGTCCTGTTCGTTCTGGGCGCCGGCGGGGCCGGTGATGCCAAGCTGATGGGGGCCATCGGCGCATGGCTGGGCACAGGACACGTTCTGGTGACTTTGGCCTGCGTGCTGCTGGCGGGCGGTGTGCTGGGAATCTTCTATGCACTCGCGAAGGGCAAGGGGATGGCCGTGGCCCGCAACCTCTGGAACATGGGCTTGGGCCTGTTCCTGTCCGTGATCCATCGGCGACGGTGGAGCGAGGTCTCGATTCCAAGCCCCCGCGAGATGCAGACCATGCCCTACGGCGTGGCTATTTTCGCGGGCACGCTCGCGGCGGCACTGGGAGAGTGGCTATGGCACGGCTGACCGCAAAGTCCATGTCCCGCGGTCTGGCGCTCGTCGAGGCGGCCATCGTGCTCCCGCTGCTGTTGCTGCTGGTTTTCGGCGTACTGGAATACGGTTGGATGTTTTACAAGGCCAGCGAGGTCACCAACGCCGCCCGGGACGGGGCCCGCACGGCGGCCCTGCACGGCGGCACGGATGCACGGGCCCGTGCCAAGATTATTGCGGCCATGTCCGCGGCAGGCATGACCATCGGCGACGGCAACATCACCATTTCGCCCTCGGCGGACCCGCCGACCACCCCGGGCACAACCGTCACCGTCACCGTGTCGGTCGCATACAAAGGCAACGTGGAACTGATGCGTTTCCCGCTGCTGCCGGTACCGGAAAAGCTAAGTGCATCCGTCAGCATGGCCAAGGAAGGGCCCTGAATGACCGTAGGCAGGAATAAGCCGCCTGAGGGCACGGTTTGTGCGCCACGGCTAACGGCCGTGCCCAATGTTGGCGCCATCGCGACACGACTGTGTGCCACGGCTCTTGAGCCGTACCCAACGTGGGAGCTGTCTCGCCGCGTCTCCAAGAGCCATGACACACACGGTGGGCTGGCGCGTTCCAAGGCGTGTGGCGGCCTCGTGCACGGTCCTATCGCGGTGGATCCGGCACGGCCGCACACTCCACCGGCGGCAGGGGCATGTCGGCCCTGGCGATGAGAGACAGTCACACGGCCCGTCCTGACGGGCCGTGGGGAGGATTTCGAACATGAAATGGCCATTCCTGGCGATCGTGCTGCTGGGCCTTGTGGCGGCGATTTGCGTGGCCGGGCTCATGACTTTCCTGCCTGCCTATCTGCGGGGGCCCACGCCCACTCTCAAGGCCAACGAGATGCAGGTCGTGGTGGCCAAACGGGACATCCCCGCCATGCAGATCGTGGACGGCGAATCGATCGCCACCAAATCCGTCCCGCGCAAAGAGGCCCCCCTCGATTGCTTCACTGATTCCGTGCAGGTACTGGGCAAAGTTCTGGCTTTGCCCATGGTCGCGGGCCAGGCCTTCACCAAGACCTGCTTTGCCGAAGGCTCGGGCGCCCATCTGGCCGCCGCCATGCCCAAGGGCATGCGCGCCGTCGGCATCGCCCTCAGTGAGCATTCGGGCCTGTTCGGCGTGCTCTATCCCGGCAGCCGGGTGGACATCCTGGTCTCCTACAAGGCCCAGGCCGGCGAGGCCAACTCCAGGATCCTCCTGCAAAACGTCCAGGTCCTGGGCGTTGAGGGCCACACCATTGTTTCGCCGGATAACGACAAGTCGGGCCGGTCGGACTCCGGCCGTAAGCGCATGGTGACGGTAATGGTGGATCCAGACCAGGCCAGAATCCTCGAAGCGGCCATGGAACAGGGCACCCTCTCGCTGGCCATGCGCAACCCATTGGACACGACGCTGGCGAAAGTCGCGCCCGAGCCATCGGCGCGACCGGGGCCCGGGCTGACCACTACGGCCCCCGCCCAGCAGACCTGGGAGATAACCATTCTGCGGGATCGGGCGCCCGAGGTCCGGAAGTTTGCCTATGTCGCCCCCCTGCAGGCGCGTTAGTGCATTTTCCGGTCGGGGAGTCTCGCGCGGCCCTGGGCCGCGCGGGCATCCGGCCTGAGTCCGCTGGGCCGATCGTTTCCGCTCCCGGCGCCCGCAACGGATTCACCGGAAGCGGCACGCGAGCCTGCGAGTGGGAATGCTCGGTGGATGGCTCACTGTAAAGGAAGGACACGACGTGGGGAGAACGAAACCGCAGTTCAACATTCGGACGATCCGCATTTGCTCGGCGGGAGTGGTGATTCTCCTGGCCGGCCCGGCCGTGCTGCGCGCCCAGGCCGTCCAGAGGGCCGATCCGCCGCCCATCGTGGTGGCCGCCGGCCAGTCCAGCGTGCTGGACGCTCCCTGGCCGGTGCAGCGTTTGTCGATCACCAACCCGCAGGTGGCGGACGTGGAAGCCATCTCGCCCACCCAGGTACTGCTGTTGGGCAGGAAGGTGGGCACCACCGACCTGGTCTTGTGGAGCGCCGGCGGCGAGGTGTGGCAGCGACGGATCGACGTGCACATCGATCCTGCGCGTCTTCGCAAAGAACTGACCGACCTGTTTCCCGGGTCCGATCTGGACGTGACCCAGTCGCAGGACGTCGTGATCATCACCGGCGCCCTGCCGACCCGCGTGCACGGCGAGCGACTGCGGACCTTTCTGGAGGCGGCCGAGAAAGCCACCGGCCTCAAATATGTGGACATGGTCAGCGTGGCCGGCGTCCGCTCAACCTCCGAACCACGGCCCGGTTCCATCTATACCGACGCCGAACGCCTCAAGCAGGATTTGCTCTGGATGTTTCCGGATTCGACCCTGGACGTCAGGCAATCCGGCGACGTGATGGTCATTTCCGGGACGCTGCGCCGGACCGAGCAGGCCCAGCAACTGCGCAAATATCTGGAGGCGCTCCAGGAATTGGTTGAGCAGCGTCGAACCCGGCGGGGCCCGAGTCACACGCGCCCGGCGGGCACTTTCGAAGAGGAGACCTCCGAACCCGAACCCGTGCCGGCGGCCGATTTCCGCTTTATCGACATGACCAGCGTGGCCGGCGTGCAACAGGTGCAGCTCAAGGTTCGGATCGCCGAGGTGAGTCGGACGGCATTGCGGAACCTGGGGGTCAACATTCTCCAGACCGGCCACCATGACAACACCTTCTTCGGCGCATCCACCATCGGGCCATCCGTGGGCGGCTCGCTGGTGCCCATGACCATCGGTCCCCCCCGGGGAGCCATCGCGGGCAACGAAGGCGTGCCCTTCACGTTCAACGCCGATGTGAACGTTCCCCCGTCGGTGTCGCTGTTCTTCGGGTTTCCGCGGGCCGAGTTGGAGTTCTTCCTGGAGGCCCTGGCCGAGAACACCTACCTGCGACTGCTCTCCGAGCCGACCCTGGTGGCCCTCAGCGGCGAAGAGGCCAGCTTCCTGGCCGGCGGAGAGTTTCCTATCCCGGTGGTGCAAAGCGGCGTCGGGGGCGGAGCCCTGTCAATCACGATTGAGTACAAGGAATTCGGCGTGCGTCTGCGCTTTCGGCCCACGGTACTGGGCGACGGGACCATCCGCCTGCACCTGGCCCCGGAGGTGAGCGACTTATCCAATGTGGGCGCGGTGATCATCCAGGGATTCCAGGTGCCCTCCCTGGTGACCCGGCGGGCGGAAACGACACTGGAACTCAAGAGCGGGCAGTCGTTTGCCATGGCCGGCCTGCTGAGCAATCGAAACGAAGCCCGCAATTCCCGGACTCCGGGGCTGGGCGACGTCCCCGTGCTCGGATCGCTCTTCCGGTCGGTCCGGTACGTCAAGGGTGAGACGGATCTGGTCGTGCTGGTGACCGCGTCGCTGGTGGAGCCGCTTTCGCTGGCCGAGGCCCCCCCGCTGCCGGGGGTATGCGACACCGTGCCCAACGACTGGGAGTTTTACGGGCTGGGCATGATCGAAGGCGGATCGGCGCCCACGCTGTCGCCCGCCGAAGCCGTCTGGCTGGAAAGCCTGAACCTTGACGAGCTGAAGGGGCCGGGGGCCTGGGAGCGGTACGAACAAGGCATGGCCCGCAGCCAGGCCGAGCCGATCAGGCCGCCGGCCAGGGCGGCCGAGGCCGAGCCGGCGCCGGCTGCCGCTCCGATCGAGGAGGCCGGCGGCGCCGCCGGTCCTGGAGCAATGAAACACTGACTCGTTGGCCACCCCAGGGGGAGCCCTACGTGGACTTGCGACGCCATATCATCCTCCTCACCAGCGATCCTCAGCTCGCGCCCCGGGTGGGCGCGACGCTGGGCATGACCAACGCGCTGATGAGTGAAACAACCTGCCGGAGTCTCGCCGAGCTGGGCGCACGGATCGAGAAAAACCCCACGTCCGTGGTGTTGATGGACATCGATTCTCACCCCGCTCAGATGCTGGCCAGTCTGGACCAGATGACACGGCGGTTCAGCGAGGCCCGCTTCATCGTTCTTTCCGACAACATGAAGGGCGAACTGGTCCTGGACGCCATGCGCGCCGGGGCCCGCCAGTTCGTGCTCAAGACCGCCATTGCCACCGACCTGGCCCCTGCCCTGGAGCGGATCGCCCCGCCGGATGCGGCCCGGGCCGGCGCGCGCGGAACCGTGATCACCGTGCTGTCGGCGAGCGGAGGCTGCGGCGCCACCACCCTGGCGGTCAACCTGGCCCATGAGCTGCACCTGGTCACGTCCCAGCGCAGCCTGCTCGTGGACATGGACATCGACTACGGCGCCGTGGGCGCCTACCTGGGCCTGCAAAGCCAGTATGGGCTGGCCGATATCCTGACCCACCGCAGCCACATCGATCCCGAGCTGGTCCGTTCCACCGCGCTGTCCTACTCGGACGGGTTGCACGTTCTGCTCAGTCCGGCCGCCGCCGGGCTGTCCCAGTGGGAATTGCCGGTGGATGACCGCATCGGACAGACCATCGAAGCCGTGCGGCAGGCTTACGCCTACACCGTGGTGGACGCCCCGCGGATCTCGCTGGACCTGGCCGTCCGCCTGGCCCATTCCAGCCTCTTCGTCCTGATCGTCTTTCAGCTCGGGGTGAAGGACATCCACATCGCGCGGGCCATGCACTCGGCCCTCAGCGCGAGCGGAGTGCCCTCGGGGCAACTGGTGCTGGTGGCCAACCGCTATCGCAGCAGGCACGCCATGGTCGATATCGACGACGCGCGCCGTGCCTTCGGCGGGTTCTCACCGGTCTGTGTTCAGAACGATTTCAAGAACGTGATCTGGAGCATCAACTACGGCAAGCCGCTTTCTGAGATTGCGCGCCGGTCGGCCGCGCGCCAGGACATTGCCATGATCGCTCAGAAGATTGTCAAAGCAGGCGCAGGCGAAACCCTCGCCACAGCGTCAGGGTGAATGCATGAACCACGCGTATTCCGATCCTTTCAAGATGCCAGAGCCCGCGATGGACCAGGCGGCGATGCAGCGGCTCAAGCTCGAAGTGCACCGCCGATTGCTGGACACCATGGACCTCATCGAAGCCCAGCGGATGCCCATCGACGAGCTGCATCGCGAGTGCTCCCGGCGGGCGGACCTGCTGCTCAGCGAGCAGCGTTATCCTCTCTCCGCGCCGGAGCGGCAGAGGATCCTCCGCGAAGTGATGGACGAGATCTTCGGCCTGGGCCCGATCGAGGAGCTGCTCAGTGATCGAAGCATCAGTGACATCCTGGTGAACAATCCGCGGCAGGTGTACATCGAGCGCGAGGGCCGCCTGGAGCGCACGAACATCTGTTTCCGGGACAACGATCATCTGTTGCAGGTCATTCAGCGCATCGCCAATCGCGTCGGGCGGCGCATTGACGAAAGCTCGCCCATGCTGGATGCCAGGCTCATCGACGGATCGCGCGTCAACGCAATCATTCCGCCCCTGGCCCTGCGCGGGCCGGCCTTGAGCATCCGACGTTTCGGCACGATTCCCCTCGACGTGGACCGGTTGATCGAGCTGGGTACCATGACCCAGGAAATGGTTCTATTCCTGGAGGCCTGCGTCCGGGCCCGGATGAACATTCTCATCTCCGGCGGCACGGGCAGCGGAAAGACCACCCTGCTCAACGTGCTGTCGGCCTGGATTCCCGACTCCGAGCGGGTCATCACCATCGAGGATGCCGCCGAGCTCCAGCTCCAGCGCGAGCACGTCGTGCAGCTCGAGACCCGCCCGCCCAATATCGAGGGCAAGGGCGAAGTCACCCAGCGCGAACTGCTGCGCAATTGCCTGCGCATGCGGCCGGACCGCATCATCATCGGCGAAGTGCGCGGCGCGGAGGCCCTGGACATGCTCCAGGCCATGAACACCGGCCACGAAGGCTCCATGACCACGCTGCACGCCAACAATCCGCGCGACGCGATCCGCCGGCTGGAAAACATGACCTGCATGGCCGGCCTGAACTTTCCCGTCCACGTGATCCGCGAACAAATCGCCTCGGCCCTGAACCTGGTGATTCACCTGGATCGGGTCACCGGCGGGCGGAGAAAGATCATTTCCATCACCGAATTGACCGGCACCGAAGGAGATGCCATCTGCATGCAGGACATCTTCATCTACAGGCAACTCAACGTCGATGCCCAGGGCCACGCGGTGGGCCAGTTCGAGGCCACCGGTGTCCGGCCGCAGCTCCTGCCGCACATCCTGGCCGAGGGCATCGATGTGCCGGACAACCTGTTTCATCGTCGCGTGCTGCCGGCAGGGCCGGCCGCGAAGTAAGGAGCACCAACGATGCCAACCAGCGGGCACAACCTGTTAGACCTGGTGGTCACGACCCTGGCTTTCGGGTTGGTATTCACCCTTTGGCTGTTGGGAGCATTCGTGTGGATGGCCCAGCGGTCGGCCCGAAAACGCACCATCGAGATGCGGCTGGGGCTCCGCGAAGAGGAGGTGACCGGAACCAGAACGCTGCGGCTGTGGCGCGAGGGGCGGGAGGCAACCACGGTCGTGCCCCATCTGTCGGTCCGCGGGTCGTGGCGTCAACGGCTTCATCGGCTGCGCCAGCAGGCAGGATGGCAGGTGCCGGTCCACACCCTGGTGTTCGGCACAGCGGGCGGGCTGACCCTCCTGTTCGTGCTCGCCTTTTCACTGACCGGCAGCGGCCTCGCCGGTCTGGGCGCAATTGTGGGCGGGTTCGCCATCTTCTGGACCTGGCTCAAGCAGCGCATCGCCAAGTGCAACGCCCGCTTCGAACGACAGCTCGCTGACGCCCTCGATCTGGCCGCCCGGTCGCTGCGGGCCGGGCATCCGCTGATCGGCTCGTTCCAGGTGATCGCCGAGGAGATTGCCGATCCGGTCGGCACCCTGTTCGCGGAGATCTGCCAGCAGCAGTCTCTCGGCGTGCCACTGGAGGTGGCCCTCCGCAGAGCCGCTGGCAACGTGGCCAACGAGGATATGAAGTTGTTCGCCACCTCGGTGGCCATCCAGCTTCGCACCGGCGGCGATCTCGCCGACATGATGGACCGCGTCGCGGCGGTGATTCGCGATCGCATTCGGCTCGCCGGCCGGGTGCGTTCCCTGACCGCTCAGACGCAACTCAGCAAGCGCATTCTGATCAGCCTGCCCTTCATCATGTTCGCCGTGCTGAGCTGTGCCAGCCCGCAGTACCTGGAAATCCTGTATACCACCAGCAGCGGGAGGCTGCTGCTGGCAGTGGGAGGCGTAATGCTGCTGACCGGAGCCTGGCTGATGAATCGTATGGCCATCCTGCGGTATTGACGCGGACGGGAGGAACCCATGTACGAAATCCTGCTTCCATTCCTCGCTTTCCTGTCAGTGACCGCCCTGGGCGGCGCGGTGCTGACGGCCCGGGCCGCGCGGCGAACCGCGATCGAGCAGCGCCTTCACGCCGCCGACGCTTGGGCCGGCCCGAACCATCTCGGTGCCCGCGGACAGCACCTGGTCACGGCGGTCAGCCGCATCGGCGAGAGACTGTCCGCCCGGGGCCCCTCGCAGGGCCTGAAAGCGGAGCTGTCCAAGGCCGGCTATCACGGCTCCGCCGCGGCCACGGTGTATCTTGGCGCCAAGATGCTGCTGTTGCTGCTGGGCGCAGGCGGGCTGGCCCTGCTGCTCATCCCGACCGCGCTGCCCCCCAGCCTCAAAGCCATCGGGACCGTTGGCGGCGCCTGCATCCTGTTCTTCGTTCCGAACATGGTCGTCAGCGCGAAACGCCGACAGCGGCGCCTGGAGATCCAGCAGCGCCTGCCGGACGCCTTCGACCTGCTTGAGATCTGCGTGTCCGCCGGGATGGGGCTGGACATGGCCTGGAACTGTGTCACCGACGAGGTTCGCCGCGTCAGCCCCGTGCTGGCGGACGAAATGGCTTTAGCCAACCTGGAAATGCACCTGGGGGCGAGCCGGGCGACGGCCATGCGGCACATGGCGGAGCGCACGGGCGCCGACGAGATCGGATCCCTGGTCGCGGTGCTGGTTCAATCCGAGCGATTCGGAACCAGTATCGGCGAAACGCTGCGCATCTTCGCCGAGTCCATGCGTCAGTTGCGCAGCCAACGCGCCGAAGAAGCAGCCGAAAAAATGGCCGTCAAACTGCTGTTCCCCATGGTTCTGTTTATTTTCCCGGCCCTGTTTGTGGTGCTGGTTGGCCCCGCCGGACTTCGCCTGGTGGAGTTTCTGGGCGGGAATTGAGGGCTCGAAACGCTTTCCAGAAAGCAAGGAGCAAATAACCATGAAACGCCTGATCTGTCTCGCCGCGTGTGCGCCTATCCTGGTAATCGCCGGATGCCAGAGGGGGGCCGCCTCGCACGCGACCAACGTGCGCATCGTGCGGTCCATTAACGACCGGGCTATCCAGAACGCTGTCGTGACCCAGCAGACCCTCTACTCCTACCACTTCGTGACCAACAGTGCGGCCTTGAACGAACTGGGCGAATGCGAACTGGCCGTCCTGGCTGGGCATTACCGGGAGCATCCCGGCACCCTGAAGCTCCGTCGGGGCAACACCCCGGAGGAGCTGTACGAGGCGCGCATTCAGACGGTGATGGACGCGCTGGCCCGGGCCGGCGTGGACACCGGGCGCATTCAGATTGAAGAAGGCATGCCCGGCGGCGACGGGATGCCCTCCGAGCAGGTGCTCGCCATTACCACCGGCCGGAATTCCCCCTCCCGGCCTCTCTACTACGGAGGTGGCGGAGGCGGCGGTTCGATCAACAGCGGCATGAACGGTCAGACCGGAGTGGGCTTCTCCGGAGGGCAGACCCAATGACGCCGCGTGAACAGGGCCTCAGCGTCGCCCGCGGCCGGCTCGCCCTGCTACTGTTGTGCATCGGGCTCTGCTTAACCGGCTGCCAGACGGAGACGATCTTCAGGCCGGAGCGAATCGCCTCGGAACAGGACGCACAAGGCGAATTCGACGCCGGGGCCGGCCGCGCCCCCACGCCGCGGACCCTCTACGCAACCGCGCGTCTGCTGGCCGCCCAGCGGCGGGACAATCAGTGCGAGGCCCTGCTGACGCGCATCATTCGCGAGCATCCCACCTTCATGCCGGCCTACTGCGATCTCGCGGAACTGCGCGTGCGGCAACGAAGGATCGATGAGGCCATCGCCACGCTCCAGGCCGCCGCGAAGCAATCGCCCGAGGACCCGGTCATCCTCAACAACCTGGGCATGTGCGCGATGCTCTCGGGCGACCACCAGGAGGCGCTGGATCTGTTCACCCGGGCCAGTGCCATCGCTCCTGACAATGCCCGCTATCGGGCCAACATGGCGGCCGCGTTGGGCATGATGGGCCGATACGAAGAGGCCCTCGCCCTTTATCGCCAGGCCATCCCCGAGCGCGACGCCCAGCACAATATCGGCGTGCTGCACCGGGCCCGGGCCAACTACCTGGCCGGAAACCAGCCGCGGCAGGACGCGACCTTCAACCAGCCCCCGGCGGGACTGCTTCCCCAGACGCAACCCGCCGTCCGGTAGGCAGGCCGGCGTCCTGCAATTGGCGCCGCCGGACTACGGCCACACGGTGCGGACAGCCTTTCTCAAGGATCTCGCGCCGATTCCTGCTCTCCGGGCCGGGTCGCCCGCCCCGAACCCTGCACCCCTGGATTCCGGGCAAAGCCCGCCTTGCGCGTTTTCACCCTTTGCCTTGGGCGGCTTTCACGAGCACCGCCCCGAGGAAGCCTTATCGACAACTGCTGGGTACAGGATTACATTGGAGCAGTACACCTCTGGTAACTGGAGATGAACCTATGCGCACGCTTTGCGGGCGGGCCCGAATCACAGCGATTCTTGGTCTTCTGTTTGGCTTGAACTCGGCGGCAGCCGGCGAGGCCGCTTTTGACACGCTGGAAAAGCAGTTCCGCAAGCTCCCCCCGGATGCTCGACGGCTGACCGGCCCGCTGTTCTGGCTGCACGGCGACGAAAGCAAGGAACGGCTGGAGGAATACGTCGCCAAGGTGGCCGAGGGCGGCAACGGCTGCCTCACCACCGAGTCACGCCCCCACAAGGACTGGCTCGGCGAAGGCTGGTTCCGGGACTTGGCCATCTGCCTGGAGGCCGCCAGGAAGCACAACCTGCAAATGTGGATCTTCGATGAGAAGTGGTGGCCGAGCGGCGAGGTCGGCGGCACCGTACCCGCCCAGTACGGCAGCAAGCGCCTCTCGGCCGAGGCCCGGGACGTGGAAGGCCCCGCCGCGTTCACCCTGGACGACTGCGGAGGACCGAATATCGTCGCCGTGCTGGCCGGAAAGATCACCGGCGATGGCATCGACCCTGACAGCCTGGTGGACCTGGCCGGTTCCGTCCGCGACGGCAAGTTGACCTGGGAAGC
This sequence comes from Phycisphaerae bacterium, assembly GCA_012719955.1. Taxonomy (GTDB): domain Bacteria; phylum Planctomycetota; class Phycisphaerae; order UBA1845; family PWPN01; genus JAAXZI01. The sequence goes on from JAAXZI010000165.1 coordinate 44,372, forward strand.
GCCGGCAGGAAAGTGGAAGGTGATGAAGTTCACTTGGGCGGCCGTGCCGGTGGGCAACCGATATCTGGTGGACGGAGCCAGCCAGGAGGCCGTGGACTGGTACCTCAAGACGGTCTACCAGCCACACTACGACCGCTTCAAGGACGACTTCGGCAAGCACATCGTGGGCTTCTTCTACGACGAGCCGGAGACGCACGGCGACTGGGGCACCGAGGTCATGAAGGTGCTCGCCGAACGCGGCGTGGATTTCAAGCAGGCCCTGGTAGCCTTCAAATTCAAACTGGCCGGTGAGAGCCAGGTCGCCGCCCGCTACCAGTACCTCGACGCCTTCGCGGAGGCCTGGGGGCGGACCATGTACGGCGGGATCACGCGCTGGTGCCGCGAGCGCAACGTCAAGTCCATCGGCCACTGGCTCGAACACGCCAATGTCTATGTGCACCCCAACCTGTGCGCGGGGAATATGTTCCAGCTTCAGAAGTACAGCGACATGGGCGGCATCGACGCAGTCTTTGATCAGTTCAAGATCGGCCAGCGCGTGGCCAGGGACGCGCCCTGCTGGCAGACGCCCAAGCTGGGCAGTTCCATTACCCATGCCTACGGAAAACCCGACGATATCACCATGGTCGAGATCTTCGGCGCCCGCGGCCAGGACCTCACCTACCCGGAGATGAAGTGGTGGACCGACCACATGCACGTCTCCGGAGTGAACTTCATGATTCCGCATTCGTTCAACCCGCGGGCCCCGCGCGATACCGACTGCCCCCCCTACTTCTACAACGGCGGCTTTGAGCCGCGCTGGCCGCTGTATCGCGTCTACGCCGATTACACCAGCCGGCTGAGTCTCCTGCTCACCGGGGGGCGGCATGTGTGCCCGGTCGCCCTGCTGTACCCCGGCCACAGCGTGCATGTGGGCAAACACATCCTGCCGGACGTGATGAGCGAAGTCCTGCAGGACGCGCTCTACGACTGCGACTGGCTTCCCTACGATGTCTTCGAGAACGACGTCCGGCTGGGCGGCAAGGAACTGAAGTTGCGCGAGGAATCGTACCGCGTCCTGATTCTCCCGGCCGTGGAGGTGATTCCCTACGCCACGCTGGCTAAGGCCAAGGAATTCTTCGATCGCGGCGGCGTGGTGCTCGCCTACGGCATCCTGCCGGAAAAGTCTGCCACGCTGGGCAAGAGTTCCGCCGACATCGCCACGCTGCGCGAGGCCCTCTGGGGCCAGGCTCAACCCGGCACCAGCGTCTGCAAGACCAGCCCCGCCGGCGGACGATCTTACTTTCTGCCTGAAAAACCCATCGTCGAGCAGATCCAGGCGGTGCTGGCCGCCGATGCCGGCATTCGCCCGACGCTGGAGGTGCTGGAAGGCCGCACCGACAACTGGCTGCACGTGCTGCACCGCGTTAAGGCCGGCCGGGACGTGTTCTTCATCACCAACCAGAACCACACCGGCGAGGCCCGCAAATTCCGCTTCCGCATCACCGCCCAGGGTGAGCCGGAGTGCTGGGATGCCATGCGCAACGAAATCACCGCTGTGCCCTACCAGCGCCAGGGCGATCAGGTCGAGCTGACGCTGACGATGGAGCCTTCCGAGAGCCTGCTGCTGGTGTTCGCGCCCAAGAAACGCCCGCTGCCGACGCGGCTGGAGCCGGGCGGCGCGGTGCCCGCGACGACCATCACCCTCCAGCGCGAGGCGACGCCGCCGCCCGCCGAGCCGGAGTTGGATGCCGATCTGAGGTCCGTCAGGGGCCTGGAAAGCTGCTCCTGGGTGTGGTATCCGGAAGGCAACCCCGCTGCCAACGCTCCGGCGGGCAAGTGCTATTTCCGCAAGCGAATCACCATTCCCGCTGACCGCCGCATCACGAGCGCCGCCTTCACCGGCACGGCCGACAACAGCTTCGTGTTGTTCGTGAACGGCAGGGAGGCCGGCCGTAGCGATGACAGCCCTGAAGGCTGGCGCCGGCCGGTCCACCTGCGAATTCAGGAACTGCTGCAGTCCGGCGAGAACCAGCTCGCCATCATGGCCACGAACGCGGCGGCCAACATGGCGGCGAACCCCGCCGGGCTCATCGGCCAGCTCACCGTCAACTTCGAAACGGGCGACCCGCTGACGGTACGGGTGGACAAGACCTGGAAAGTCTCCCGCGACGCAGCGGAACAATGGATGAACGCGCAGTTCGACGATGCCGACTGGGTCGCGGCCGGAGAGTTTGCTCGCTTCGGCGACGCCCCCTGGGGGCGCCTGAGGCCGGGAATCACGCTCAGCCCGGTCAAGGCCGACCCCTTCATCGGCCACTGCGAAATACCGGCCAGCGCGGATCTTGGCGGCTCGCGCGTCTACCTGGAGATGGATCCTCTCACGCCGGAGGAGGCCGCCCGCGTGACCGTCAATGGCCGCGACGCCGGCGGGTTCATCGGCAGGCCGCTACGGCTGGAGATCACTTCGCATCTCAAGCCGGGGGCCAACATCATCCGCATCGAGCCCTTCGCTCCGGCCGGCGCCCGGCTGGCCTTCTATCCGCGCGAAGATCTCTACACCGAGACCTACCGTCCGCAATTCCACTTCACGGCCCGGGAAAACTGGCTCAACGATCCCAACGGGCTGGTCTACTACAAGGGCGAGTATCACCTGTTCTTCCAGCATAATCCCACCGGCATCAACTGGGGTAACATGACCTGGGGCCATGCCGTCAGCACGGATCTGCTCCGCTGGAAGCAACTGCCCAACGCGATCGAACCGGACGACCGGGGCACCATCTTCTCCGGCTCGGCGGTGGTTGATTGGGAAAACACCAGCGGCTTCCGCAGTGGCGCGGAGAAGCCGCTGGTGGCCATCTACACGGCCGCGGGCGGAACATCCCCCGAGTCCAGGGGCCAACCCTTCACCCAATGCATCGCCTACAGCAATGACCGCGGGCGCACCTGGACAAAGTTTCCCGGTAACCCCGTGCTGGAGCATATTGTCAAGGAGAACCGCGACCCCAAGGTGATCTGGCACGAGCCGACCCGCAAGTGGATCATGGCCCTCTATAAAGATGGAGACGTCTTCGCCCTCTTCAATTCACCCGACCTGAAGACTTGGACGCACCTGCACGATCTCTCCATGCCCGGCTGCAACGAGTGCCCCGACTTCTTCGAGATGCCGGTGGACAAGGATCGAATGCGGACCAAGTGGGTCTTCACGGCCGCCAACGGCCATTACCTGGTGGGCACCTTCGACGGGCTCAAGTTCACACCCGAGAGCGGCCCCCACCCGTCCGACTACGGCCGGAATTTCTACGCCGTGCAGACCTTCAGCGATATCCCCGGCTCCGACGGGCGGCGCATCCAGATCGCGTGGATGCGCGGCGGCCAGTATCCGGGTATGCCGTTCAACCAGCAAATGAGCATTCCCTGTGAATTGCAGCTTCGCACCTTCCCCGAGGGCCTCCGCCTGATCCGCCGACCGGTCAAGGAGCTGAAACGGCTGCGCGTCAAAGAGCATGTCCGGCCGGACCAGATGCTTGCCCCCGGCCAGAACCCGCTGGCCGGCCTCACCGGCGATCTGCTGGAAATCGTGGCTGAAATCGAGCCGCGCGAGGCCAGGGAAGTCGGATTCCGCATTCGCGGCGAGGCGGTCGCATACAAAGTGAAGGAGCACAAGCTCACCTGCCTGGGCGCCGAGGCCCCCCTGGAGCCGAAGGATGGCCGGATTACGCTCCAGATTCTGGTGGACCGGACCAGCATTGAGGTCTTCGGCAACGATGGCCGGGTGTCGATGACTTCATGCTTCCTCCCGCCGGAGGACAACCGGGAACTGGAGCTGTACGCAATCGGCTCCGCGGCCCGAGTGGTTTCGCTGAAGGTATACGAGTTGGGATCTGTGTGGCAGGCGGCGAACTGATGGAGGTAATGGCGGCGGTTCCGGAGGGCGGGCATCCTGCCCGCCTGACCCGCCGAGAAGCTCGGTGTACTTGTGACGGCACCAGCGACGGGAGGTCAGGAACCAAGGGCAGGAAAGAGGGGATAGCAGTTGGAGAAAGAGGAGGAATCTGTCAGATTCAGTCGTGAGTTCAGCACCACGAGGCGATTCCGGTTTTTGACAACGAATTCCGGCAGGTGCAGCAGCGGGGTTTGACAGGTCAAGTGGACAGCCGTCTGGCCATTTCGGAAACGACTTGGAAGGCGCGATCCAAGTCAAACGCTTCGAAGTCCACCTGGCGCAGCACAGGTTTCAGCCGAGCGTCCAATTGCCCGCGCAACTGCGCCAACCGATCCGGCCCCAGGTTGACCGCATCGTTGCCGGGCACCGCCAGCTTATCCCTGATCAGCCCGATCAGTTCCGCGTCCTGCGGCCGAATCCCTAACTTCCTGGCGGCATAATCGATATCGTAGAAGTCGCGGATCGCAACTTCGCGGCGCGTCAGCGCCGCCCGGTACTTCTCTGCGAATGCTTCCATCCTGGCCATACATGGAACCGCAATCGGAGCAACCATGCGCTGGCCGGACACCGGGTCCAACAACATCGTCTGCATAGGCGCTTCGACTGCGGGCGCCAGGAGCGGCTCACGGAGGCTGATTTCGACGGCAATCGCTTCGTCCTGTCGGGTAATCAGGGAGGAGTAGCTGACCGTACAGATGTATTGCGCTGAGTCGTTGGCACCGAGTAATGGCCCCGTCACCTGAAAGCATGGGCAAGTTCCGGCCAGCCTGGCAATGGCGTTCTTCAGGGCCGCCACTTTCCTGCTTCGTTGCGATCTTGACGCCGTCACCGGCATGGGGAGGGAGAAGTCTAAATCCTCGCTGAGCCGGTAGAATTCGCCGTGCACTTTGGCCAGGCACGTGCCACCCTTGAATACCGGCTGTGGGTCGCTCGAGGCGAGATACGCCAGGAGCACTGTGCAGAAGTAGTCTTTCTCAATTAATCTCGCGGCAAAGGAGGTCTGGGCCGCTGTGAAACTCAGCGCTTCCCGGAAGAGGTCGGGGTCTTCATGCACGCGGACGGCAGGTTGTTCAGTATCAGGCATTGAGCACGACCCCCCACCGCTGGTCTGCCCTGCCCCGCTTCGGCCGGGTAGGAACCCACTGGATTAGACTCTTGGACGGCTTCAGGGCCCGCTGCAGTCTGGTCAGCAGATAGCCAGGTACGCCCTCGCGTTCCAGGAGGGCACCGATTCGTCGTATGGTCCCCTGGTTACCATAGCGGATCGTCACGCTGACCAGTTCGGCCGGGTCAACACGGCCAGCGGCAAGCTCCTGGCGGATCCACTCGTAGGCGCGCGGCAGGCTGTCAAATCGCGACCAGTCATAGACCGCATCAACGAGCGTGCGCACACGCGATGAGTACACCGCCGTCAACCCCTCCTGCGTCTGGAACTCCTCGGTGCTGCCGAGCCGTTTGTCGCCTACCTTAATCAGCGTCAGCTCCACCGCGCCAATCTTGCGATCACCCGACAACCGGTTGTTGTAAGCGTAGACCCGCGTCGGAACCTGATTATCAAAGCCGTAGCGATTGAACGCATTCGGTCCGCAGATCTGGTAACTGCCTTGCCGGTCCTGTATCAACGTGTTGAGGGCGAGGATTTCGTCCGGGCTCCAGCTTCCCCCCAATGGCAGCCGCGGGGGTAGCAGGTACAAGCCGCGTCGTACGCGCGCGACCATCCCCGCACGGGTCAGCCGGCTCAAGAGCTTGAGCTCCTGTCGCGCCGAGAGTCGTAGCGGTTCAGCCAACTCACCGAGGCGCACCGTCTGCAGGCGGCGCATCTGGGCATACGCGAGCAACCGCGTCTCAAGTGGCCCCAGCCTGGTCTTCATGGGCATATCTTATTTTTCGTAAATACCATGTCAAGGTATTAACCAGAAATAGAATACAGACTCCGACCGGAGTTTGGCACCATCGGCGTACAGGGCTCGCCCAGATTGCCATCACGCGCAATATCCTGGAAACCAAGGGGTTAGAAAATCAAGGAGAGGCGTCTGTTGGCCGCGGAAAGCCATAGATGGGAACGTCAGGCATCACAATGCGATTCACACGGGGCCAAGCGGCGGGTATCGAAATAATAAGTGGCTGTCCCGGTGGTCAGGGCACCGGCTGAAGCTTCATCCCCTTGTGATGGTACCCGTGAGGACCGAATCGATCAGCCGCCCATAGCCGTATGAGCTGAGCAGATCGCGCCGCGACTTCGCCCACCCCTTGCGGCATCCGTCACGCCGGCCACTCCATCCATGATCTATCCTCTCTTCAGCCTGGTTTATTTCGCCGCAGGCTGCGTGGCCGGGGGCCAGGGGCCGCCTTTGTTCACCGCCATCAGTTGCTGGACGGCCGGGAGGTGGACGGCGATTTTCGAGTTGGCGGTCAGGTCCCACAGCGTCGTGTTCAGGGCCCGCAGGCCCATGGTGGCGGCGCCCCAGGCCTGGCCCCAGCCGGCTTCCAGGCTCCAGGCGCCCCAGCCGGCGTCGCCGGAGCTGGCCCAGTACTCCCAGCGCTTCACGTCGAAGGCGCGGAACCAGCCGCCGTTAAGGGCCGGCTGGTCATCGGCGCGGATCTGGATGCGGCACAAGTACGCGGCCAGCTTGTCCTCCGCGGCCTTAAGCTCAGGATCGTTCAACACGGCCGCCGCCTCGCGCAGGACCAGCAGCGAAAAGCCGGTGACGTAGAGCTGGTCGCTGGCTCGGTCGGTGTTGTCCTGGATGATGGGCATCTCGCGCGTGCCGTACTCCTCATTGCTGGTGGGCGGGAGGAAGTGGGCCTGGCCGGTGGTGCCGATCACTTCCGTGATCGCCCCCGTGTCAGGGTCCTGACAGGCCAGCAGATCGCCGCACATGCGTTTAAGCCAGCCGCGGTGCTCCGGGGTGTCCTCGACGCGCACCAGCCACGCCAGGCAGTGGATCATCCGCACCCGTTCGAGGTTGTTGCGCCAGAGCCAGCGGTCGGGATAGGCCTCCATGGTTTTGCGGATGGCGATTTTGCTCTTTTCCAGGAACGGGGCGTACCGCGTGTGCCGGTAGGCCCACAGGTAGCAGGTCCACATGGACGCCTCGTAATGGGGGGAGAAAAAGACCGTCCCGGCCTCCTGGAAATGCTTCCAGCCGTGTTGCTCAAGCGGCCGGATGTCAATCCGCTCACCCCGGAACCCGAACTTGCCGGTGGTGCGCAGGTTGGCCAACAGGGCCCGCAGCATGGGTTCGTCCCAGCGGTCCGACTCAAGACAGGCGGCGGCCAAAATGGTGGCCTGGATCACACGGCCGTTGTCGTCGCCGTAGTTGGCGATCCACCAGGCCGGCGCGACCACGCCCCAGGCCACGTGCCCGAACGCGGGATGCTCGGGGTTGCCGCGCGGCCCGCGCATGGCGTCGGAGGTGAAGCAGACGTAGTCGAGCAGGTTCTCGGCAATCCTGCGGCTCTGTTCGTTGTGATTCACCACCCAGTCGAGGGCCATGCACGCGGCGGTCTCGGCGTGGCAGTCGGAGCGAAGCGCCCGAATCTGCCGCTGGCTGCCGTCGTGGGCGATGGCGGAATCAAAACCCTCCAGCAGACCATGCCGGCCATTTCCCACCGGCCCGCCGAGGGCTGGCCCAAACGACTGGCCAGCGCGCATCAGCTTGTGCAGTTCCGCCTCTTTGGAGGCATGAACGAGGAGCCCGGCGTCCACGACCCAGCGGGTCAGGGCTGCGAGGCTGCGTTTTTCGGCATCCGGGGGGAGCGGTTCGTCCGGGCCGTAGGCCGGGCGCACGGTGGGCATGACCTTGAGCTTGACGGGCGCACCGCCGGTCAGCCGGCCGAGCATCCGTTCCCAGAAGACCTGCCAGTCTTTCGTCGGCGCATAGCGGCCGGTGACGAAGCTGCTGAGCCGGGTAGTGGCAATTACCAGGCGCCGATCAGGGATCTCGAAGAGAATGGGATAGTGTTCCTTGGGTAGGCCGAACACTGCCCGATCAAACCCGGCCACCCGCCCCACCACCAGGAGCGGATCGGCCGCTTCCGTGGGCGTGAAATGGCAGCCGTGCACCATCAGGATCCGCAGGCGCGGCAGCGCGGGGTCGAAAGCGTCGGTCGAGACCACCACGCGCTCCCACTGGGTCTTGCGCGGCGGATCGATACGGAGGCCGGGAACATTGGCCGGATATTCGATATAAAGCTGAATGCCGGCCTTGGCTGCCTGTTCAAAGAGATCGGCGTCGATCCCGGTCGGCGTCAGCGGATACCCCTCGGCCAGGATCAAGACCGCGGCGCCCGCGGGGGCCTCTTTGACGGCCATACCGGGCGTATCGTAGCGCGGACAGGTAACCCCGGAGGCCGCCAGCGCGCGGTACAGGTCATTGTTCGCACCACAGGCAAAGACCAGATCGGTTCTGACCGTCTCCGCTCGACAGGAAGCGGGCCCCGTGGCCTTCCAGGGCTCAGGCGTCAACAGGGTTACAACAGCTACGCAGACCGGTGCATGCCAGGTTCGAAAGTGGTATCTCATACCCGGCCATCGCACCACAACTCCGGATGAAAGTCAACGCGCAGGGGCGGCTTCAGGGGCCCCGTCGATCAAGGCAGCCGGCCCAATCGCTTTTCGCTGCCCAGCGGCACAACCGTCCAGGTGAGCACCGCTCCGCCGGCCGGGGCGGCCTGAAGTTGGGCCGTGGTCCAGGTCAACCCGTCGGAGTCCGACCCGAACACGCCGGCGCCTTGATACCAGAGCCCCCGCCGCTGGTCATCCAGCAGTCCATGCACCACCAGGCCGACGTCGCCCTGGTCAGCCAGTTGCAGCATGGTGGCCATCGTCTGAAGCGCATCGGGATCGGCCGTGCGGGAAGCATCCACAGTTATCTGCCAGCCCACCCCGGCATGTGTGTCGACGCCCAGCGACTTCATGAACGCGATCACGTCCTGCACGCGCTGGGCGCCCTCCGCGCCCGGCCCGAAATCGAACACGTCCGCCCCGAAGAACTCTTCGAGCGTCGCAATGGCCCCGTCGTGCGAGAAGCCGTAGCCGTGACGGTTCTCGAACGATGACCGGTCAAAGCCGATCTTCTCGTACATGTGTCGCAACTGGGGCACCTTCATCGACTGCGGAAGGGTCAGGTTGATGGCCGAGGTGATTCGCCGGTTGGTTCCGGTAGGAAGCTGGTGGCAGCGGTTGCAGGTCAGGATGGGGCCGATCTCCTCCAGTCGTTCGCGCAGAAATTCCGGCAGGCCGTGGAGGTTCTGGGGGCTGGTGCGGTCGATGGGTTCGTGCAGAAAGATGAACTCGCCGTGTTGGGGATTCCCTCCATCCAGTTCTGACTTGAGGGAGTTGTCACGGTTCCGGTTGGGATTGGGAGGAAAGCTGATACTGGCCAGGAATCCTTCCAAGGCAGCCATCTCCTCGGGGGTCAGCTCGCTCGCACGCCCGTTGAGACCTACGAACGCGTGGTTGAACGCGGACAGGTTCACGCGGTCGCCGCGCCAGTGGAACGGCTCGGTTCCGATGATACCCTGGAGCGTCTGGGTCATCATCGGCCCCTTTATGGGATGGAAATCCTCGCAGGGCGCCGAGGCAACCTTCCCGTTGCCCAGATCATCGCAGACCTGGTCGAAAGGTTTGACCAGGCCGTCAGGGATCCCTAAGTCCCAGGCGAGTTGATCCGTGCGCCCGTCCACGTGGCAGGCCGCACAGGCGGTCACTCCCAGCCCGCTGGTCAACCGGGCGTCATAAAGGAACGGCCGGCCCCGGCGAATGGCTTCCGGCGTGGGATCATACAACCTGAGCTGCTGGCGCAGGGTGAGCGTCTCAACCTCGTAAGACGAGATGCTCGCGTCGAACCGGTTCAGCACGTACAGCCGGCCATGCGTCTCATCCAGGGCCAGCCCCGTAGGCCCCTGGCTGACATCGAAAGTCGCCACGCGGACGCCGTCGGGGGTGATGACCGCGACGTTGTTGCTGCCCATGCCGGCAATGTAGCCGCGCTGGCCGTCGGCGGACCATACGATGGCCCGAGGGTCGGCGATGGAGAGGGCCCGCTGCGCCGGCGATATGGTGCTCTGTCCGGAGGCATAGGCATCCAGCAGGTGAGGATTGAGTTCCAGGATTTGCGGCGCGTCCGGCGCGGCCGGCGAGACCAAGGCCAACCGGCCACGGACAAAGTGTCCGGTCAGCCGGGGCTCGAACCGGACCGCGTTGAACGCCTCGGTACCCACCACCGTAAGGGTACCGTCGGGGTGGACGGCCAGGCTCATATTGAGGTTCATCAGGTCCCGGATGTAATCGACGGTCAGCGTCCGGGTATCAATGATCGCCACGTCATGCCCGTGCAGGCCCCAGCTCACGAACGCGCTCCAATTCGCGCCCTGCTCATCCAGCCAGCGGCCGGTGGCCGGATCGCGCTGCACGATCAGCGCCGCAGGCGGAGCGGGCGACGCATTGGTTGGTGGGGACGGGCTGATGCCGGCAGGGGTATTGGGCGGCGGGTTGGTCCCGCCGTAGGGACCGGTTGGATCGGACACGGCATCGTGAGCGAGCACCGTCGTGCCATTGCCCGAATCAAAAATAGCCACATATAGCTTCCCACCGTCCGGGCTCAGCGCTGCGGCCCGCGGATGCAAGCCATCGATGGTCAACGTCTGAGGCGGCGCGGCCAGATCATGCAGGTTGAAGACATCCACACGGCTGCCCTGGCGACACACCACGAAGGCGCGATCCTGGGCGAACGCGATGTCGGTGGGCTCGGCCCCGGTCTCGAGCGTCCGGGTCACGAGGCCGCGTTCAACGTCCACCACGCTGACCGAGGCGGAGACGAAGTTGGCGACCCAGGCTTCGTCCCGGCTCCGCGCTCGCACCGTCACCGGATCCAGGCCCACGGGAATGGTCCGGACATGGCTGATTCCGCCCTCATCGACATCAAATACTTCCAGGCGCGCCGCCGGCGTGTTCACCGCGAGCAACCGGCCTCCGTCCGGCGTCAGGGCCAGCGGCGAGACGTGAGGCGATTCCCAATTGACGAAACTCCGGGCCGTGTAGACGGGTGGGCCGGGGTCCGTGCCGAACTGGTCGATGCCGGCCAGGTTGCTCTGAATGATCGCATCCAGAACCCCCCCGCACGCCGGGATGAACAACAGGGCGGAGAACAGGAGCCATGGCCTCTCCAGGCCCCAAAAGTATCGCCTGGCTGGCATGAGAGAATTCTCCTTCCGGCCGGCCGGCCGGCTTGAATACCTCATCTGATCGGAGGACGAACGGATGACTTTCGACAACCCCTATGCGCAATAGTATTCCGCCCACTGCTGCGGCATCGGAGGTTTTTACACGGATTGCAACCTCAATTCACAACGGAATGGCTGCGTTCTGGACAGATCCATGGATTTTTATCCGATGAGGCGGGGCGGAAGAGCTCCGCGGTTGACGCCCGCGCGACCCCGTCGATAATAGCACCCGCTGGCTCGCGTTCGTTGCCCTCCGCCGCCGGCGCGTCGCGGGCAGAATGTGCAGGGCAACGATTCATTGATGCGTCCAAATCATGCTCAGGAGGATCTCCATGCAGCGCAAAGCCCACGTGTCTCGCAGAGACTTCGTCAAGACGGCCGCCGCCACGGTAGCCGCCACCGGCGCCTTTCCGTATTTCGCGCGCGGCCAGGCCGCCGACAGACCGCTCAAGATCGGCATCGTCGGCTGCGGCGGGCGCGGCACCGGAGCCGGCCACGATGCCATGAATGCCGATCCCAACGTCAAGGTGGTTGCGCTCGCGGATGTCTTCAAAGACCGCGTCGAGGGCTGTCGCAAGAGCCTGACCGATAAGGGCCGGACCGAAATCAAGAACGAAAACTGCTTCGTCGGCTTCGACGCCTACCAGAAGCTGCTCCAAACCGACGTGGACTATGTGATTCTGGCCACACCGCCGTACTACCGGCCGGAGCATTTCGAGGCCTGCGTCAAGGCCGGCAAGCACGTCTTCACCGAGAAGCCCGTGGCGGTGGACCCGGTGGGCATCCGCCGCTTCATGGCCGCCGGCAAACTGGCCGACGAGAAGGGGCTCTCCGTGGTGGCCGGTACGCAGCGCCGACACCAGAAGGGTTATATCGAGACCATCAACCGCATCCGCGACGGGGCCATCGGCGATATCGTCGCCGGCCGCTGCTACTGGAACATGGGCCAGCTCTGGTATCGTCCGCGCCAGAACGGCTGGGACGACATGGAGTGGATGATCCGCGACTGGGTCAACTGGACCTGGCTCTCCGGCGACCACGTCGTCGAGCAGCACGTGCACAACACCGACGTCATCAACTGGGTCCTGGGCCGGCATGTGACCAAGGTCGTGGCTATGGGCGCCCGGCATCGCCGGGTCACCGGCGACCAGTACGACATGTTCGCCGCCGACCTGTACTATCCCGTCGACGAAAAGGACAAGGACGGCAAGATCCACGTGCTCAGCATGTGCCGTCAGATCAACGGCTGCGCGAACGATGTCTCCGAGCACGTCACCGGGACCAAGGGCTTCTCCAACTGCAACGGCTGGATCAGCACCATCGGCGTGCTGGACGTCAAGGGTGAAAACCCCTACGTCCAGGAGCACAAGGATCTGATCGCGGCCATCCGTGCCGATAAGCCGATCAATGAGGCCCAGAACGTGGCCGAGTCCACCCTGACCAACATCATGATCCGCATGTCGGCCTACACCGGCCAGGCCGTGACCTGGGACGAGGCCATAAAGTCCGACCTCGACCTGGAACCGCCGGAGTTCGAACTGAGCGAAGAGAATATCAAGGCCGGCATACTCAAGGCCCACATCCGCAAGCCCGGGCGTGCGTAAAAGCGGCGCGTCCACCACGCTTTAGCGATCGAAGCCGATCAAAGAACCGCGGGCCACGGTCCGCGGTTTTTCTATGCGCCCTTCCCGATCATCCCTCGTCCGGTCCGGCAGTCGATCGCCGTGGGAGCCCCGCCCGCCCCACGGCGTCGGGGCGCAGGCCCCCACCGGCCGTGGCGGAGGAAAAAAGTGTGGAAAAATCCACACTTCGTCCTTGGCAGCCCTTCCGAAGTGTGGTATTTTCTTCATGTCAACGCGAGTCCCCCAACGCTCAGGAGAAGCCAGCTTATGGCCCGTCTCACCCCCGGCGAACTGGAAGTCATGCAGGTGCTTTGGAAGGAGAGCCCCCTCAAACCCGCCGAGATTGAAGCGCGTTTACCCCGTCCCATCGGCAATGCCGCCTTGCGATCCGTACTGAGAGTGCTGCTCAACAAGGGACATGTGAAACGGGCCAAACAGGGCAAAGCCTACTTTTATCGCCCCACCCAGCCGGCGCACTCTTCCTTTCGGCAGATGGCGCAGAAACTGGCGGATGTCTTCTTCGGAGGATCTTCGCTCGATCTGATCGCCGGCCTTATCAAGAGCGAAAAACTGTCCGACGAAGACATCCGCAAACTCCAGGATATCGTCCGCACTCGGAATGATCCGGCAGAAGCGCATCCCCCAGGAGAGAAGTCATGATCCATCAATGGCTCCGCGCCTGCATCGAACTGCCCCCCGCCTGCGAACTCCTGTTCAAGATCACCATCCTGTTGACCATGGCATGGGCGCTGCATCTGGTCCTGCGGCGCGGCAACCCTTATTGGCGCGTGCTGCTCTGGCGCGGATTCGGCACGGCCATCCTCGCCACCCCCCTGCTGATCCTGGTGACACCGGAGATTCCGGTTGCCGTCCCGGCGGCGTCGCCCATGGCCGCGGGCCCGGCGATGGAGCAGGACTGGCCGCTCCTCTCCTATCAACCAGAACCGCTCACGGTAGCGGCACCCCAGGACACAGCGGCAGGAATCCCCGCGGCACCCATCGCCGCGCAACCGCCGTGGACCACGCGGGCCGCCAGGTGGATCACCGGCCACGGGCCTGCGCTGCTGGCAGCACTCTGGGCCACGGGCAGCGCGTTGCTCCTTGGGCAATGGATCCTTGCGTGGCTGCGGCTGCGGCGGATCATTGCGCTCTCGACCGCGGCGGGCGAGCACTACTGGGAACCGCTGCGCCGTGCCCAAACGGCGGTCGGATGCCATGCGAGGGTGCGGTTGCGTTTGGCCCGCGGATTGTCCAGCCCCCTGCTGGCCAGCGTTCGCACGCCGACCATTCTGATCCCCGAACATCTGGCCACCCGCACCAGCCCGGCGGAACTGCAGGCCATCCTGGCCCACGAGCTGTGCCATTTGAACAACCGCGACTTGCTGTGGATGGCGATACTGCGCGGCCTGACCATTCTGCTCTGGTGGCACCCTCTCGCCTGGCGGCTGTGCCAGGCTCATGGCGAGGCATGTGAAGAAGCATGTGACGCCGCCGCGGCCACCATTGTGGGCGATCCGGCCGCCTATTCCCGCACCCTGGCCCGCCTGGCGCTCGCCGCGTTGGCCCCGGCGCCCGCGCTGGCCGGCATTCCCATGGCCCGGCCCGCGCAGATAGTACGGCGCCTGTCGCGCCTGGCCATGCGCATGAATGCGTCACGGCCCGGACTGCGCCACGTGCTTCCGGCGGGTCTTCTGGCCGCCGCCGTCAGCCTGGGGCTGAGCGGCCTGCAACTGGTCGGCACGACGATGGCCGCACCGGAGACCCGGCCGGCAGACGCCGCCGCACGGGTGCTGCATTTCCCAACGGACCGGTCGCTGGGCACGCTCTTCGTCCAGGACGCCCATTCTCGGGGGGAGACAACCACCTCTTACCACTGGATGGAAGACGAGACCAGCAACCAGTGGGACGAACTCGGCCCTGCCCGCGGAGATGTGACCATCCCGGCCGGCAAGCGCGTACACCTGAGGGTCGAACGGGAAGGCTGGAAAGACCTCTCCCCGCTGGCCAGCCTCGCGCCTGACGATCTCGAGGCCTTATCCTTCAGTGGCTCAGGCCTGACCGCGGAGGAAAGCGAGGACTGGGGCATCCTGCGCGCCGAAAGCGCCGACGATGCCGTGATGCCGCACGTGGCCCGGCTCACCGGTTTGAAGAGCCTGCACCTCAATCTCACCTGCGTGACCGGCAAGGCGCTTCGACATCTTGAAGGGTTCCAATCCCTGGAATCCCTCTCACTGCCCTGCCGGATGGATGACGAGGGCATGCCCTACGTGGCCAGACTCACCGGCCTCAAGCGGTTGTATTTCACCCGGAACACCGTCACCAATCGAGGTCTGGCCGCGCTGAAAAGCCTCCGCAACCTGGAGGAGTTGGAACTCGGCGGCAAGGCCATGAGCGACGGGGGCCTTGTGCATCTCAAATCGCTTCCTCGACTGAATCACCTGACGCTCTGGGGGACGACTTTCACGGATGCGGGCATGGCCCACGTGGCTCAGGTTTCTTCGCTCAAGATCTTCCATCCTTTCCGCATGAACACGATTGGAGACCAGGGGCTCGCCCACCTGGCCAAGCTGCCGAACCTGCAACGGCTTGCCTTGCACTACAACGAGAAAATCACCGACGCCGGCATGGCCCACGTGGCCCGTATGCGGGCGTTGCGACAGCTCAACCTCAGTCACACGAAGATCGGCGACGCCGGCGCCAAACATCTCCAGAAGCTTCCCCACCTGGAATTGCTGAACCTGCCCAGCGGCCTCAGTTCGGACGCCCTGGTCGCCCTGCTGGCCAACCAGCCCCGGCTGCGCAGCCTGGAGTGCGGCACCACCTCCAACAGTCCATACGGGAACGAGTTGTGCGAGCAGATTGGCAAAATGGCTGACTTGGAGGAAGTGACCATCACCGGAAGGCGGATCACCGATGCCGGGATGACTCACCTGACCAACTGCCGCAAACTCAGAAAGCTCATGCTGTTCTACTGTCCCATCACCAACAAAGGCCTTGCCGAGCTTGGCCGGATCAAATCGCTCACGAACCTGGACATCACCGGCGCAAGATTGACGACTTCCGGCCTCAAGCAGCTCAATGGCCTCACCCATCTCACTTATCTCAGACTCTCACAGGTCGAGCCCGACGAGGAATACGCGGATCTCTCCGGCCTCACCAACCTGCGGAAATTCACCTGGGGCGACAGCTCCAACGGCGAACCCTTGCGCGACGCCGACCTGGCCTCGCTGGCCAAACTGAAGAACCTCGAATGGTTTCAGATGTCCTTTGGCCGGGGAATCACCGACGCCGGCCTGGCCCACCTGGCCGGCCTGACGCAAATGAAACGGCTGTCGATTGGAGACGAACTGACCGATGCGGGATTGGCCCACCTGGCAAACATGAAGCAGCTCAATTCCCTGACCATCGCCGGCAATTTCACCGAGAAGGGCCTGCTGACGCTCGGACGCCATTCATCGCTGGCCTACCTGTGGGTGGCTACGCCCAGGCGGCTCAGCAACGACATCGCCGACCAGATGGCCGCCCGGCTGCCCAACCTGTCCTTGTTCCACTACGGCCCGGACTCTCAACACATGCGACCACTCCAACTGAGCCGCCCCTGATCCGCGGCTATATGACCGGGCGCGATCCTGCGATACGTGTGGGGACACGCCCCACGCCCAGCGCGCGCTCGGCCGGCTCAACCATCGCGCATAGCCACTTTGAGGAATTCCCTCCGCTTGCCGATAAGGGATCAGCTATAAGTCTGTACATCTCACGCCTTTTGTGCAGAATGGCAGCCGCCCGGAACTGTATTGGCGTCCGAAGCCTGAACTGGAAAGGAAGGACCGTGACCGACGCGCGCCAAAGAATCACGATCGCACCATTACTGACACTAATTCTGTTCGTACCCGCCTGCTCGCTGGCGCCCAAGGCTCCTCTCTGGGAGCCGTCCCCGGCCAGCCGGGCGGCCGAAAAGTTCGATTATTTCCAGAACTCCTGGAGCGTCATCGGCCTGAAGGACTACAAGGACGGCACGCGGATCACACCGAGCAACGAGCTGGTGCTGGCCGGCGGGCGGAAGGTGCGCATCCGGTTCGGGCGGGAGCTGACCGCTCTGAGCCGCGAGCAGGTCAAGACCAACCTGGAAGGCTGGATGCCCATCATCCAACTGCGGGCCGTGGACGGCCAGGTCCAATACGATTTCACGTTCTGGGCCACGCCCTTAACGTCGGTGCCCGATTGGAAGGCGGCGTTCAACTGGCCGGTGGCTGGGGAGGATTACCTCAACTGGGTGAGTGTGGCGGTCACCAACACCGGCGCGACGGCTGCCCCGGCCAAGATTCGCATCGAGCTGGTCGAGGGTGACAATGTTCGTGGGAACACGCAGGAATGGACGGTTCAGCCGGGGGTAGACCATGCGGTTGTCGGCATCGCGCATCGCTTCCCGTTCCATGCCGCCGCCGAGGAGTCGAAAGTCTCCGGCGAAGAGGCCCGGCTCTGGCTTGAGCGCACCAGGGAATGGTGGCGGGACACGTTGGCTTCGGCGGCCCGGATCGTCGTGCCGGAGGTCAAAGCCACCCAGGCCCTGCTGGCCGCTCACGTCTGCCAGTTGATCGCCCTCGATCACGGCGAGATCCACGGCGGCGAGGGCTTCTATGACCGGTTCTACGCGCGCGACGGGGCCTACCAGATCATGGAGCTGGAAGAGGCCGGCCTGATGGACATTGCCCGCAAGGCCATTGCCGTATACCTGAAGTATCAGCGGCCGGACGGACGATTCGAGAGCCAGAAGGGTCAGCTCGACGCCAACGGCCAGTCCCTCTGGGCGCTCTGGCAGTTCTACCAGATCACCGGCGACAAGGCCTGGCTGGCCGAAGTGTATCCGCAGATGCGCCGGGCCGCGGAATGGACTATCAAGGCCCGGCGGGAAGCGCCGGCTGATTCGCCCTTTGCCGGCCTGCTGCCGAACGCCCTGGCTGACGGCGAGTATCTCTGGGACGGCCAGTATCACATCGTGGGGTACGATTTCTGGAACCTGCGCGGCTTGCTCTGCACCGCCGAAGCAGCCCGGGCCCTGGGCCGGGTCGAAGAGGCGGACGAACTGGCGCGCGAGGCGGACGACTATCGCGCGGCGATCGACGCCGCCTGGAAGCGCACCGGGTTGCCCCACTTTCCGCCAAGCTGGGAAAAGGTGGGCACCCACTGGGGCAATACGGAGACCCTGTGGCCGACCCCTTTGTTCACACCGGATGATCCGCGCGTGTCCGCCCTGATCCGCGAGGTCCGCGAGCGCCACGGAGGCGGATTCTGCGAAGGAACCATCCGCTGGACGGGCTTCCCCGGCGCCATTCATCCCTACATGTCGGCGTACACCACCATGGCCGCCCTGGAGCGCGGCGAGAGTGAGCAGGTCATCGAGGATTTCTACTGGTACCTGCTGCATTCGACGGCCACCCACGCCTTCCCCGAGGGCGTCTTCTACAAACGGCGGTTCGCCTGGAGTGACACCATCCCCCACGCCACGGGGGCCAGCAACTACGCCATCCTGCTGCGGCACATGCTCATCCATGAACGTGGCGATGAGCTGCACCTGCTGCCGGCCGTGCCGGAATGGTGGTTCGGTCCGGGTGAGCGGATCGAAATCGAAAACGCTCCCACCCACTTTGGGCTGGTCAGCCTGCGTGTCGTCGGACGAGGGGGTGGCCTGGAGGTCGATCTCAAACTGCCGACCGAGCGGCCGGCCAGCCGGGTGGTTCTGCATCTGCCCGCCTCCCGGCGACTGCTCACGCCGCTCCAGGGCGTGGAGGTGGTGACTGCCCCACCACAGAAGAAACGCTGGACCTTCGCGACGGTGGTGGAGCTTTACAACCGGACCGCTCCTCCGCTGGGCGGGAAGATTGAGGGTTTGGTCCATCTGCCCGCCGACCCGCCCCTGTCGCCGGGTGCCGTGAAGATGCTCAATCTGAGCGCCGCCGCCAACACCGACCCCTTCAAGGCCCCCTTCGGAAAGGAAAACCCCGGCAAGTACCTGTTCACCGGCCTGCCCACGGGAACGCAGGTGTGCGCAGGCGTGCCCTTCACCATTCTGGATCCCTCCAAGAATGAGGGCCGGGGCCTGGTCGTCCTGCACTCACCCCAGGCCCCGCAGGACCGCACCTGGCCGAAGGAAGTCGTCATTCCCGTCGGCGAAGCCGGCAAGCGGCTGTATTTCCTGGGCAATGTGCACGGATGGGCGCCCGATGACCCCGGCGAGGGCGAATGGGGCGCGGTGGCTGAGTACATCATCCGCTATGCGGACGGCGAGTCGCAGACGGTGCCGCTCATCACCGGGCGGACGACCGAGGAATGGACCGCGTCGCCGTCGGCGAGCGACGTGTTCTGCGCATTGCGGGGCGACCCCTGGCATCTCAACGTGCTGGGCGTGGAGCTGCGTCCGGTGAAGGTCGAGAGCATCGTGTTCCACGATCGCGGAACGCCGGCGGCACCGGTACTGGTGGCGGTCACGCTGGAGCGATGAAAAGGCGGAAATAAATCCTCCGCCGCAAAATTGTAGCGGCCGGGCTCCGTACCGGCCGCTACAGGTCCTTGGACGATGCACTGCACGCGGAAGGATAACCCGCTCTCCAGAAGGCGGGCAGGATGCCCGCCCCCCGATGGCGATGTCCGGCCCCTTCCGAGGAGCCAGCCCAGAAGCTCAGGCAAGCCGCCGACGGCCGCCCGGACCGGTGCCGATGGTCCGGCCAAGTGATCGGATACGGCTCTTGAGGCAGCCGCGACAGTGCTGGGCCGTCTCCGTGATGCACGCTTTCGCCGGGTAGATCTCGTACATGGCCCGGTACTGAACGGGGGTGAGGTTGGGCATCACCACGTTGGCCCCCCGGCACAGGGCCAGCTCGCGTCCGCTCTCCTGGTTGAGGGTGGCGATGGCGGTCGTGCCGGGAATGTTGGCCTGGGGGCACATCAGTCGGGTCAGGGCCACCATTTTGTACGCCATCTTCTCCGTATTGGGCACCTGGTCCGCCGAGGGGTGAGGCTCCGGCCGGGTTGCCAAGCGCTCCCCCAGCGGCGTGTCCGGATGCGGGATGTACGGCCCCACGCCGATCATGTCGAGGTCCAACTCGCGGAACAACAGCAGATCGCGCGCGAGCGTCTCGTAGGTCTGCCCGGGAATGCCCACCATCACACCGCTGCCAATCTCATAGCCCAACCCGCGGAGCGTCCTCAGCAGTTCCACGCGGTCGGAAGGGCGCGAACCCAACGGCGGATGAATGCGGGCGTAGAGCTCACGGTCGGACGTCTCGAAGCGAAGCAGGTAGCGGTCCGCCCCCGCTTCGCGCCAGGCGGCAAGGTCCTCGACCGGCCGTTCGCCCAGGCTCAGCGTGACCGCGAGGGGCGTCTCGGCCTTGATCTGGCGGATCAGCCGGGCGAGCCAGCTCCGGCCGATGCCGTAGTCCTCGCCGGCCTGCATGACCACCGTGCCGTAACCGAACTCGACCGCCTGGCGGGCACAGGCGAGGACCTCGTCGGCCGACAGACGATAGCGCACCAGCTTGGTGTGCCCGGCGCGCAGGCCGCAGTAGGCGCACTGCCGCACGCAGTGGTTGGAGATCTCGACCAGCCCGCGCAGATGCACGGCATCGCCCACCATTTCATGCCGCACACGGTCCGCGGCTGCGTACAGCGTTTCCAGCCGGGAGTCGTCCTCTTCGCGCAGCCAGTGGAGAAGGTCGGTTTCGGTCAGTGGGCTTTCCAGGTGCGATGCGCCGTCAGCAGCGGACGCGGAACGGCCGGTACGGAGCCCGGCCGCTACAGAGTTGGCATGGAGGCCGGGCGGTACGGGGTTGGTACGAGGCCCGGGCGCGACAGAGCCGGCGGAAACATGGGCCGGCCCTGCCGGTGTTGCGCCTTCCGGCGAGCTAGAACAGTGGTTCAGAATGGGTAAAGAGCTCAGCACGCCATCTTCTCCTGTTCGAAACCCCTGCCTGCCCGTCTGGCAGTCCAGGCCCGCTGATAGACTTCCATGGCCGCGGGGAACGGTTGTAGGGCCCGTTCAAACAAGCCCAGACTGTAGGAGATCACCAGCCCGTAATTCGTGATGGGCACGCCCGCCTGCCGGCAGCGCAGGATGCGCGTGAGCACTTCGCGTCGGTTGGTCATACACGCTCCGCAATGGATGACCAGCTTGTAGGGGGACAGGTCCTCCGGAAAATCGTGGCCCTGCACGTGCTCGAATTTCAGCTCGCCGCCCACGTACTGCGTGAGCCAGCGTGGGATCTTGACCCGGCCGATGTCCTCGGCAATGGGATGATGGGAGCAGGCCTCGGCCACCAGAACGCGGTCGCCGGCCCGCAGCACATCCACCGCCAGCGTGCCCTCCACCTGCGCGGCCAAGTCGCCTTTGAAGCGGGCAAAGAGAATGGAGAAGCTGGTCATGGGGATTTCCGGCGGCGTGTCGGCAGCCACCTTGAGGAAGGCTTGAGAGTCAGTTACCACCAGGGCGGGCGGCTCGGAGAGCATCTCCAGCGCCCGGGGCAGTTCGCGCTCCTTGACCACCATGCAGAACGCGTCGTGATCGAGCAGATCGCGGATGGTCTGAACCTGAGGCAAAATCAGCCGGCCCCGCGGGGCCTCCTTGTCGATGGGCACGACCAGGACAGCCGCCCGGCCCGGCGGTACCAGGTCGGCCAGAATGGTCGGGTTGTTCACGAAATCGGCCGGGGCCACATCCAGCAGGGCCTGGCGGAAATCAAGCATGCCCTCGCCCCGGCTGGCCGCGGTCCGCACCAGCCTCACGTTCAGCCCGGTCAGCTTTTGCACCAGCTCCGGGTCGGGCGCCGCCAAGTCGATCTTGTTGAACACGACCACCACCGGCACGTTCCGCTTGCGCAGCTCCGCGAGCACCTGATCCTCAAATGCCCCCCACGCGCCGGCTTCGGCCACGATGACCCCCAGATCGGTACGATCCAGCACCTGGCAGGTCTTACGCACGCGCAAAGCGCCAAGCGCGCCCTCATCGTCCACGCCGGCGGTATCGATGAAGAGCACCGGCCCCAGCGGCAGCAGCTCCATGGGCTTCTCAACGGGGTCGGTCGTGGTGCCCGCGAACTCGGACACGATCGACACCTGCTGGCGCGTGACGGCGTTGAGCAGGCTCGACTTGCCGACGTTGCGACGGCCAAAGAGGCCGATGTGCAAACGCAGGCTCCGGGGAGTTGAGCGATTCATCGCGTCTCCTTCTCGATGGGAAACAGGCGCTGATGGAACACAGTCAACCTCATGACAACACGCCTTCGGTCACCTGCTTTCACACGAACACGTCCCGGCCGCCGATCCTCACCTTCGTTACCAGCTTCTCGGCGATTTGCCGGCCGCGGGGGTCCATCTCCCCCATCGCGGCCTGGATGCGCGCCTCGCCGGCCTGGCGCGTGGGCCCGGAGGCGTAGTCGCACAGGTATTCCTGGAACGTGGAGAGAGCGTTGGGATCGCAGTGATGTTTGATCTCCCCCGGCTTGGCCAGATCCATGAAGTCCTGACCGGTCCGGCCCAGGCGATAGCACGCGGTGCAGAAGGAGGGAATGTAGCCCAGTTCCGCGACATCGCGCACGACCTCGTCCAGCGGACGGTGATCGCCCAGGGCGAATTGCTCGGTGGCCTCGCCTTCACCTTCCTCATAACCGCCGGGGTTGGTCCGGCTGCCGGCGGAGATCTGAGAGACGCCCAGGGCGAAGGTCTCCCGGCGAATGGCGGGCGACTCGCGCGTGGACATGATGATGCCGGTGTACGGAACGGAGATCCGCAGAATAGCGACGATCTTGAGAAAGTCGATATCGCTGACCGACTGCGGCGGGCGCCCGGCCAGTGGCGCGCCCAGGGCCGGCTCGATCCGCGGGACGCTGATGGTATGCGGGCCGACGCCGAACTTCTCTTCCAGGTGGCGGATATGCTGCATCAGGGCCAGGATCTCGAAGCGCCAGTCGGCCAGTCCGAACAGCACGCCCATGCCCACGTCATCGATGCCCGCTTCCATGGCCCGGTCGAAGGCCGAGATCCGCCAATCGTAATCGCGCTTCCTGCCGGCCACGTGCACCCGTGAATACACCTCCCGGTGGTAGGTCTCCTGGAAGAGCTGATAGGTGCCGATGCCGGCGGCTTTGAGTTGCCTGAACTGATCCAGGGTCAGCGGGGCGACGTTGGCGTTCACGCGGCGGACCTCGCCGGGACCGACTTTGGTGTCATAAATGGTCGCGATGGCCTTGAGTATGTAATCGAAGCCTTCCTCCGCGGGGTAAGCTTCGCCGGCCACCAGCAGGATGCGCTTGTGGCCCTGGCGGATGATGAGCTCGGTTTCGCGGGCGATCTCGGCCTGGGTGAGAGCCCGCCGTCGAAGGGCCTTGTTCCCGGCCCGGAAGGCGCAATACAGGCACTCGTTGCCGCACAGGTTGGAGATGTAGAGCGGGGCAAACAGCACCAGCCGCTTGCCGTAGATTTCCTCCTTGACCCGCCGGGCGGTGGCGAACAGCTCATTCAACAGGCCCGGGTCGCTGAGGTTCATCAATACGGCCATCTCTTCAGGTTCGAGCCCCTTGAGGGCCAGGGCCTTGGTCAATATCTCGCGCACCTGCGACGCGTCACACCGGCGGCTTTGCGCCAGCGTGTGCTCGATCTTCTCGTAATTGATCGGTACTGTCTCGACGTTGCGCGTTACCACTGCGTTCATCTTTGAAATCCTTCCTGTCTATTCGCGGGAAAAGATTCCCGCTTCATGCGGGGTGCGAAAAACAACTCTCGCAACCACCGCCTGGGAGTCTCGCATCAGCCCGGAGCCTTCTCCTTGCCCCTCGTCCTCTTGTCTCCTTGTCCCCTTGTCGGCGTATCGCCTGAACGGCCGGTACGGAGCCCGGCCGCTACAGGGGTGGGACGGAGCCCGGCTGCTACCTCTTACAAGTAGCTGCTACCACCTACAGGTACTCAACGGTCACCAGCTTTCCGGCACGGCGCAGCTTCTCCGCCAGCAGGGGCACGATGTTTTCACGGTGCAGGATGCCCCGCTGTCGGAAGGCAATGTTGTCGTGATCGGCGTTCCGCTTTCTGCCGACGAGGAACAGCACGCGATCGGCCTCCCGGAGCAGCTCGCACAAGCGGCTCACGCCGGTGGCCTTCTCGTACTTGCCGGGATCTTCGTCGATGATGTTGTACGCCTGGTTGAGCGTCACCGCTCCTTCAGTGGCCAGGTCCACGTCCTTGAGCACGTAATCGGGCGGAGCAATCAGGCTGCTGGCCTCCTGGCGCACGGCCACACTGGTGTGCGTGTGGCGGGCAACGATTTTGGCGGTCGTGCCCCCGCATACCACCTTCCGCCCTTCCAGACTCATGAACCGCCGCACCACCGCACCGTCGTCCTCCTCGTCGGCGGGCGGGCCGGTCAATACGTTGACGATGCGGCCCTGGCGGCAGCGAGCCAGCAGCACCGTACAGTCGTCTCCCTGGGCCAGCCGTCCGGGTTCTTCCGAAAGGTTCTGGGCCTGGAAATGCACCGAGGCGGACAGCTTATCCAGGGGCAGGCCGGTGCTGAGTTTCCCATTGATGTAACGGCATGCGCCCTCGATGCCCCAGCCCTCCGCATAACCGGCGCCCAGCCCCGCCTGGGTGACGCCGTCGCTGACCAGCATCAGGGCCTCACCAGGCTCGACGTAACAGTCGGACTCATGCACCAGCGCATTGTCCAGCAGCAGCGTCCGGTGCGGCAGGACGGTGGCGAACTTCTTGGCGCTGATCACGATGGCCGGCGGCATCTCGTACGAGAGCACCGTGGTCTCACCGTCGTTGGCGATCCGGGCGATGGTAAAGCAGGCGTAGGGCAGGTCGCTGCCCCGGATCCCGGCCATGGTGCCGGCCACGCCGGCCATGGCTTCGCGCAGCGAGTAGTCGCGGCGCAGCAGCTCGTGAAGCCGCGAGACGGTCATGGTCGCCGCCACGTTGGCCCTGATGCCGGAGCCGATCCCGTCACAGCAGATGATGGTTGTGCCGCGAACCGTGCGTTCCCAGGACACCACGTCGCCGCACAAGCCACCAACCCGCCGGGGGCTCTGGCATGCGTCTATTTCGACGTGTACATATCCCATATCATGGGCCTTCCCTGAGGGGTCCGCGGATCGTTGGCATACTGGAGCAGGTTGCGGACCAGTTCCTCGCCGCGGGCCGTGCTCTCGCCGAGCAGCTTGGCGATCTGCTGGGCCATGGTGATCTGGTGCTCGAGCAGCTCGCGCGCCTGCCGGGCGGTCTGCGATTGAAGCTGTTGCAGTTTCTCTTCGTTGGCCTGGCTGTGGGTGACGTTCACGAAGATACCGACGTACTGGCCTTCAGCCTCCAGCCGGTAGAGGATCTGGTGGCACAGCAGCTTGTACTTCTGATGGTGGACCGTGATGGAGACCGGCTCATGGCCATTTACGGCGAGCTGTTCAAAGGGCTCAGGGTCCATCAGGTACGAGATCTTTCGCCCGCACACCGCGTCTGAGCAGCAGAACATCTTCCGGAACGCCGCGTTCATGTGAATGATCTCGAACCGGTCGTTGAGAATCACGATGCCGTTGGGGCTGGTGTCGATGATGCGGTCGGTGCGCTGCTCGGCCAGCAGCCGCATGCGCGGAATGCACATCTCCGGCTCGGCCAGGCCGCGCAGGACGGCGATGGCTTTCTCCCGGCAGCTCGAATAGCCGCAGGACCCGCAATTAAGCTGGTCCTCCACGCGGGCCTTGCCGGTCTTTTCGAGCACGGCCCGAATCTGTTCCTCGGTGAACTCCTCGCCGCCGGCGGTCGCGTCGGGAGCGAAGTTCTGGTTCAGCTCGACGCCCTCGACGAGCGACTCGGAACGGGCCGTCGGGGTGGACTGGGCATAATCCAGCACGGCAGCGCGTTTGCCATAGAGATTGCCCCCGGCCGGCATGCCGGGCCCGTTCACACAGCCCTGGGCGCAGAACAGCGGTTCGATCATCCGCGGGAAAGCGTCGTGACGAATGCCGTCCAGGGCCTCGGACACCTCTTCGAAGCCGCTGGGAGCGATGCACTCTTCGGCGAGCAGGTCGGTGTGCAGGGCGGCAGTTTTAGCCAGCCCGCCGGGCAGAGGGAAGAAGCGGGCGTGCCCGGCGGGGCTGGCGTCAAACCGACTCTCCTCGAGTTCCGCGAGCACGATGTCTTCGCGCTCGAACCATTCCATCAATTCCTTGAAGGTCAGCACGCAGTGGACCAGCCGGCTGTGGCCGGGCCACTGGGCTTCCGCCTTCTTGGCTACGCACGGGCCGATGAACACCACTTTGGTCCGCGGCCCCAGCGCGGCGCGGATCAGGCGGGCATGGGCAATCATGGGCGAGACCACCGGCACCAGGGCGTCAATCAGCTCCGGCCGGTACTTCTCCACGTAGCTCACCACCGCGGGGCAGGCGGTGCACACGTGCGGGCGCTCGGGTTCGGCGGCCACCACGCGGGCGGTCTGGGCGGCCACGTGAAACGCGCCCCTGGCGGTTTCGGCCACGTAGGAAAAACCCAGCTTCCGCAACGCGGAGGGCAATCGTTTCCACTCCCATTCGCTCCACAGGGCGGCAAAGGAGGGAGCCACACTGGCCGCCACCGGATCGCCCCCGGCCAGCAACCGCGCCGCCCGTTCGAGGTCGTTGCGGTAGGCCTTGGCCCCCTGCGGGCACTGGCGAATGCAGGTCCCGCAGGCGATGCACCGGCCCTCGTCAACGAACGCCTGTCCGTCGCGCACCCCGATGGCCTTCACCGGGCAGGCCCGCACGCACCGGTAGCAGTCCCGGCAGCGGGCCTTGTCCGTGAAGACGATCTGGGTGGTAGTGGGTTGCATGGTAGATTTCAGCAATCAGCTTTCAGCGATCAGCGATCAGCTTTCAGCTTTGTAGCGGCCGGGCTCTGTACCGGCCGTTGTTCTGTAGCGGCCGGGCTCCGTACCGGCCGTTGTGTTCACGATGCCCATGGCCGGTACGGAGTCCGGCCGTTACGTGTCGGCGACGACACCTACTTCGGCTCCACGGCCACGGCTTCATCCAAAGCCTGGCAGGCGGCCTGGAAGGTGCACTTGTGTATGAGCTTGTCGCCCACCACCACGGTGGGGCCTTTGTCGCACTGCTCGAAGCAGAACGAAGCCTTCACGTCAACCACGTCCTGCAGGCCACGTTCCTCAACGTGGCGGATCAGATTGTGCAGCAGCGTCTGGGCCCCGCGGACCATACAGTTGGTGCCCACACACACGCTGATATTCAGCTTGCTCCGATCACCATCCACCAGCGAGAGGCTGGTGTCGGCGATGCGCCGCCGGCTGTGATAATGGGTGTGCAACAGCTCGTGGGCCCGCTCGCCGCCGATTTCACCCAGCTCCTCCCGGTAGAGTTCGCTGATGAAGTGGTTCTCCTGCGGCTTGTGCAGCTCGAGCATCTTGTCGGCCTCGTAGAGGCCCTCGGTGCGAAGCCGGCGGGGCTGGCGGTCGCGGTAGACCGGCTGGCCGGCGCCGCCGATGCAGCCGCCGGGGCAGGCCATCACCTCGATCAGGTCGTACGGGCTCTGCCCGGCCTTGACCTGCTCGGCCACCTTGCGGGCGTTGGCCAGGCCGTGAACGACGGCCAGCCGCAGTTTCTGGCCGCCCACTTCCAATGTGGCCTCCCGAAGGCCCTCTTCGCCGCGAACAGCTTCGAAGTCCACCGAGTCAAGAGTCACGCCGGTCAGTTTCTCGACGGCGTAGCGCAACACGGCCTCGGTCACGCCGCCGGAGTTGCCGAAGATCACGCCGGCCCCGGTCTTGAAGCCGAAGGGCATGTCCAGCGATTCCGGCCGGAGCGTGTTGAACTTCAACCCGGCCTCTTCGATCATTCGGGCCAGTTCCTGCGTCGTCAGCACGTAATCCACGTCGCGGACACCGTCCTTCTGGAAGCGCGGGAGCTGAGCCTCGAACTTCTTGGCCGTGCACGGCATGATGGACACAATCACGAGGTCCTTCCGGTCCACGTTCAGCTTCGCCGGCAGCAGGTCCTTGGCCAGGGCGCCGAACATCTGCTGAGGACTCTTGCAGCTCGACAGATGCGGCAGCAGGTCCGGGAAATACTGCTCCGCGAATTTCACCCAGCCGGGGCAGCAGGAGGTGAACTGCGGGATGTTCTTGGCCGCCTGTTTACGGGCGATGAACTCGTTGGCCTCCTCGATGACGGTCAGGTCGGCGGTAAAGGAGGTGTCGTAGACGTAGTTGAAGCCCATGGCCTTGAGAGCGGCCACGATCTTGCCGGTCACCACCGTGCCGGGTTCGAGCCCGAAGGCTTCGCCCAGGCCCACGCGCACGGCCGGGGCAATCTGGGCCACGACCACTTTCCTGGGATTATCAAGCTCCTTCCAGACCTGCTCGACTTCAGACCTGGGCGTCAGCGCTCCGGTCGGGCAGACATTGGCACACTGTCCGCAGTAGACGCACTCGACGTCCTTGAGGTCTTTACCGAAGGCCGGCAGCACAGCCACCTGATGCCCGCGATAGGCGAAGTCGATCGCGCCGATTCCCTGAATTTCGGAGCAGACGCGCACGCAGTCGCCGCACAGCACGCACTTGTTGGGATCGCGCACCAGTGACGGGCTGGATCGGTCTACCGGTTCGGGATCGTGAACGGGTTTGAAACGGACCTTCTCGATGCCCAGCCGGCGGGCCAGGTTCTGAAGCTGGCAGGCGGAGGCCTTGGGGCACGTCGGGCAGCTCTGGTCGTGGTTGGCCAGCAGCAGTTCCACGGCAATCCGGCGGATCTCGCGGATCTCCTCGGTGGTGGTTCGCACCTTCATCCCGTCCTGGGCCGGCGTGGAGCAGGCGGCGCAGATGCCGCGGCCCTCGACCTGTACGAGGCAGAGGCGGCAGGCGCCGTACACGCTCAGATCGGAATGGTAGCAAAAGGTGGGCAACTCGATGCCGGCCTTGCGAATGACCTCCAGCAGGTTTCGCTCGCCGTTGATGGCGACTTCACGCCCGTCGATCGTTACAGTGGCTTTCGTTCTCATAGATGCTCTCGTTTGAAGTCACTGCTCGTGAGCAGTGGCGGAAATTCCGTGCGTTCCCGGCAAGACCACGGCTCAAGAGCCGTGGCACACAAGCCTCTCTTCTGAACCCTGAACCCTGACCCCTGAACCCTGAACTTTGAACCCTGCCGTCCTCAATTCCAACTGATCGCCTTGAACTTGCAGGCCTCTTCGCAGGCCCCGCATTTGAGGCACTTGCTGGAGTCGATCCGGTGCGGCTGCTTCTTCTCACCGCTAATGGCGTTGACCGGGCATTTGCGGGCGCACAGGCCGCAGCCCTTGCACTTCTCAGGATCAATGGTGAGCCCCAGCAGCCCCTTGCACTGCCTGGCCGGGCAGCTTTTCTGATGCACGTGGGCCTCGTACTCGGCCCGGAAGTACCGCAGGGTCGAGAGCACCGGGTTGGGCGCGGTCTTGCCCAGGCCGCAGAGCGAGCCTTTCTTGACCGCGACGGCCAGCCGTTCGAGCAGTTCCAGCGTCTCGCCGGTGGCCCGGCCTTCGATGATGTCATCCAGCAGCGCGAGCATCTGCTTGGTGCCCTCCCGGCACAGCACGCACTTGCCGCAGGACTCGTTCTGGGTGAACTGCATGAAAAAGCGGGCCACGTTGACCATGCAGGTGCTCTTGTTCATGACCACCAGGCCGCCGGAGCCGACCATCGCGCCCGCCCCAGTGAGCGAATCGAAATCCAGCGGCAGATCGAGATGCTCCTGGGTGAGGCACCCGCCGGAAGGCCCGCCGATCTGCACCGCCCGGAAGCCGTCTCCGTCCACCTGGCCCTTGGCGTTGGTCACGCCGCCGCCGATGTTAAAGACGATCTCGCGCAGGGTGGTGCCGAACGGCACCTCGATCAGGCCGGTGTTGGCCACGTGCCCGGTGAGCGCGAAAGTCTTGGTGCCGGGGGATTTTTCGGTACCGATCTTGCGGAACTCGGCCGCCCCCTGCCGGATGATCAGCGGCACGGTGGCGAGGGTTTCAACATTGTTGATGATGGTCGGCTTGCCCCACAGGCCGCTCTGGGCGGGAAACGGAGGCTTGGGCCGGGGCATGCCGCGCTGGCCTTCGATGGAGGCGATGAGGGCCGTCTCTTCGCCGCAGACGAACGCGCCAGCCCCTTCCATGACGTGGCAGCGCAGCGACTGGCCGGTACCGAACACGTTGTCGCCCAGCAAGCCAAGCTGCTCGGCGTCCTGAACCGCCCGGCGGATGCGCTTGACGGCCAGGGGGTACTCGGCTCGGACGTACACGTACATTTCATCGGCGCCGATGGCCCGGGCGGCGATCATCAGGCCCTCGAGGACGCTGTGCGGATTGCCCTCCATGACGCTGCGGTCCATGAAGGCGCCGGGGTCGCCCTCGTCGCCGTTGCAGATCACGTATTTCTTGTCACCCGGCTGGACGCGGGCCGCCTCCCACTTGCGTCCGGTGGGGAAACCGCCGCCGCCCCGCCCGCGCAGACCGGAGAGGGTAATCTCCTCGCAGATGTCCTTGGGCTGCATGGCGGTCCAGGCCCGCCGGGCCGCGAAGTAGCCGCCGTGGTGGATGTATTCCGCGATGTTCTCGGGGTCTACGTGGCCGCATTCGCGCAGCACCGTGCGCGCCTGACGAACGTAGAACGGGATATCGGCCGTCCCCTTGCAGCGCTTGCCGTTGGAAGGATCCTCGTAAAGCAGCCGGTCCACGATTCTGCCGTTGATCAGCGTTTCGTTGACGATCTCGTCCACGTCGGCGAGTTGGACCCGCGTGTACAGAATCCCTTCCGGCTCCAGCGTGACCAGCGGTCCCATCTGGCAGAAACCCTGGCAGCCGCTGTGCGACATCAGGGTGCCGTCCGGTTTCGCCGTGGCCGCGGGCGCCTCGGACTTCAGTTCGGTGACCACGGGGAGTCCCGCCGCGGCGATTTTCTCCACGAAGGCGTCAAAGACTTTCAGGGCCCCGTTGGCCACGCAGCCGGTGCCGGCGCAGATGGTAATGCGCCGGGCCAAGGCCTTGCGGGCGTTGCCGTACTCTTCCGCAATCCGTTCGAGGTCTATCACAGGCGTACTGGTCATTGCTGGGCCTCCTTGGTGATGATGGCGTCCACCAGGGCCACGGCCCGCTCGGGGGTCATCTGTCCATGCACCTCGTCATTGATCACCAGCACCGGGGCCAGGCCACAGGCGCCCAGGCAGGAGACGGTTTCCACGGTAAAGAGCATGTCCGGGGTGGTCTTCTGCTGCTCGCTCAGGCCCAGCCTGCTGCGCAGAGCGTCGAGAATGGGAATGGACCGCTTCACGTGGCAGGCGGTGCCGTCGCAGAGGCGGATGACGTACTTGCCCTTGGGGGCCAGGGCGAAGTGGGCGTAAAAGCTGGCGACGCCAAAGACCCGCGCCGGCGGCAGATTCAGGGCCGTGGCCACGTAGGTCAGTACTTCTGTTGGGAGGTAACGGTATTCCTCCTGCACGGCTTGCAGGATGGGGATGAGCCTGGAGGGCTGATAACCGTGCTCCTCCAGGATGCGACACACACCCTCGAACCTCCGCACAGCGAAGGTCGGCTTTCCGACTGCTACTGGCATGTTAATCAAAGCTCCTTGAATGAGTACACCGTCAGCTCACTGCGCAGAGCATCCCCCCTGCGCGCAACCCAGCCCACCTGATCAGTCCGTCAGGGAACACCCAGGTGTGTCAATTACCCCCATTCCTGCGCCACGGTCGCCGAGGTGCGACTCGATTATTCGCACCTCTTGGAGCGGCGACCAACACCTTTGTGCATTTTTTCACGAGCATCTGGCGTGCCAACCTTGCGGAGCGCGTCGGCCGGGCATGATCGCAAGTTCTCGCTTGCAAGACATGGTTCAAACTGAAAAGCAGGGAGGCATCTACCCCCTGAAACGTATGTCCGAATAGTACGATGTATGAATTTCGCATCCATTCTTTGTCTCTGCCGCTCAGTCGGCATGGCGTTTGCAAGGTTCTGCGTTATGACACGGTTTTCGGGAGGATTTAGGGTAGATCAACCCAGACGGCCATGAGGAGTCCTGACTGAAGATGACTATTCGTTTCAAGCTGACCATGGGGTTTCTGGCCGTCATCCTCGTGCTCAATACGGTGTTGTCCCTCATCACCATCGAGCACGTGAGCCGGGCCTGGCTGCGCGAAGTGCAGAGTCACGTTCGCTTGAACTTGAATTCAGCCAGAGAAGTCTACCACTGGGACAAGCTGCAAATCGCCCGCTTCCTCGAGGGGGCGGCGCTGGACAGCAACCTGGTGCAGGCGTTGCTGGGGGGCGATCAGGAACAACTGGGCCGGCTGGTCCGGCGGCTGCACACACGCGCGGGCGTGGATGTCATCTCCCTGCTGGGCCCCGATGGGCGTGTGATCTGCCGGGCCCGGCAACCCTCTTCCAGCGGAGATGACCTGTCCTCGAATCCGCTGGTCGCCCAGGCCATGCGCGAACACAAAACCGCGATCGGCACGCTCATCATCACGTCCGAACAACTCAAGCGGGAAGGCCCGGACCTGGCCGAGCGGGCCGAGCTTTCGCTGGTGCCAACGGCAGCCTCGCGCCCTGCTGACGTCACCCTGCAGAGCGACGGCATGGTGGGAGCGGTGGCCGTGCCCATCCTCGATGCGGATGGCCGGCTGATCGGCCTGCTCTACGGGGGCAACCTTCTCAACCAACGCAACGATCTGGTGGACATCATTCGCGCCCAGGTTTTTCCCAACGCCCAGTATGACGGAGAGGAAGTCGGCACCGTCACCATCTTTCAGGGCGACGTGCGCGTCGCCACCAACGTCCTCGATGAAAACGGGCAGCGGGCCGTGGGCACGCGCATGAGCGACGTGGTCCGCGAGAAGGTGCTCGGCCAGGGCGAGACTTTCGCAGACCGCGCCCTGGTCGTAAAAGGCTGGTATATCACTGCTTACGAACCCATTCGCGACCCCACGGGAAAGATCATCGGCGCGGTCTACGTGGGTCTGCTGGAGGCCCCTTTCGCGGTGCAGCAGCGCCTCGTGATTGCCAGCTTCCTGGCCACTGTGGGAGCGACCAGCGCGGCCAGCCTGCTGCTGCTGCTTCTGGTCACTAAGCTGGTGCTGCGGCCCATCGGTAAGATCATCGCCATGTCGCGGCGGGTGATCGGGGGCGACCTGACCGCCCGGGTGGGGGTGCGCCCGCCGGGCGAGATGGGCGAGCTGTGCCGGGCGGTTGATGCCATGGCCGACGCGGTGGCCCAGCGCGAGGAGCAACTCAAGCAAACCACCAGCCGGCAGATCAGTCAGAGCGAGAAGCTGGCTTCGGTCGGCCGCCTGGCCGCGGGCGTGGCCCACGAGATCAACAACCCGCTCACCGGCGTGCTGACCTTTGCCCACGTGCTTCGCGAAAAGCCGAACCTGGACGATCAGGACCGGCAGGATCTCGATTTAATCATTCACGAAACCACCCGGGTGGGCGAAATTGTGACCGGGCTGCTGGATTTCGCCCGCGAGCGTCCGGCGGCCAAGACCAGGCTGGATCTCAACCAGGTGATCCGGCAGACCGTCCGCCTGGTGGCCAATCAGCCGAAATTCAAGAAGATCCGCATCGAGGAGTACCTGAGCGAGAACATCGCCGAGATCTACGCCGATCGCAACCAGATTCAGCAGGTTCTGCTGAACCTGGCCTTGAACGCCGGGGAGGCCATGAGCAACGGCGGAGCACTGACCATCACCACGCTTCCGCACGGAAAGGACATAATGCTCAAGATCGCGGACACGGG
Organism: Phycisphaerae bacterium; assembly: GCA_012719955.1. GTDB lineage: Bacteria > Planctomycetota > Phycisphaerae > UBA1845 > PWPN01 > JAAXZI01. The sequence goes on from JAAXZI010000165.1 coordinate 77,919, forward strand.
TTGCGGCATCAAGCGGGAGCACCTCAGCAAGATCTTCGATCCGTTCTTTACCACCAAGCCGGTGGGCAAGGGCACCGGACTGGGATTGAGCGTCAGCTATGGTATCATTCAGCAACACGGCGGCGTGTTGAGCGTCGAAAGCGAAGAGGGCAAAGGTACGACGTTTACCATCATCCTGCCGTTCTATGATCCGTCGAATGCAGATGACGCCGCTGGAGAACCGTCCGCTGGAATCCAACTTCCCCACGAAATGGCCCCGATTACAGCAACGTGAGAGGTACAGGCATGGCCGAACTCGAAACCACGGCAGAATGGACCACGACTTCACCGCAGCGGGTTCTGGTCATCGATGACGAGCTCGTGATCGGCATGGGCATGCAGCGCATCCTGAGCGCGGAGGGCCACGAGCTCAAGTTCTGCCAGGATCCCCGGGCCGGGCTGGAGGCCGCCCTCACCGGCGAGTTTGACGTCATCTTCCTGGATCTGATGATGCCGATGCTCGACGGCCTGGAGATTCTCCGGCACATCCGGGCCGCGGGAGTCTCCAGCGAAGTCATCATCATCACCAGCCATTCGACCGTCGAATCGGCGGTGGACGCCATGAAGCAGGGCGCGGCGGATTACCTGCCCAAGCCGTTCTCTCCCAACCAGGTGCGCATGGTGCTCAAGAAAGCCTGGGAGCGCTCGGCGCTGATCCGCGAAAACGCCGCCCTCCGGCAGGAGCTGGAAGTCCAGAAGGGTTTCGAGGGCATTATCGGCGATAGCCGCCCCATGCAGCGGGTGTTCTCGCTGATCAAGCGGGTGGCCCCTACGGACGGCACGGTGCTCATCACCGGCGAGAGCGGAACCGGCAAGGAAATGGTCGTGCGAGCCATCCACCGCCTGAGCCGCCGCAAGGACCATCCGCTGCTGGCCTGTGACTGCAGCGCGCTGGCCCCGAGCCTGCTGGAAAGCGAGCTGTTCGGCCACGTCAAAGGTTCCTTCACCGGCGCGATTGCCACCAAGCAGGGCCTGCTCGAAGCGGCCAACGGGGGCACGCTTTTCCTCGACGAGGTTTCCGGACTGAGCATGGAGACGCAGGGCAAGCTGCTGCGCGCCCTGGAAACGCGGCGCGTGAAAATGGTGGGCGACACCGCCGAGCGTCCCATCGACATCCGGCTGGTGGGCGCCACCAACCGCGACCTGGCCGAAATGGTCGAGGAAGGCGCCTTCCGCGAAGATTTGTACTATCGCCTGAACGTGGTGCCGATCTTTCTGCCGCCTCTGCGCGAGCGACAGGGTGACCTGCCCCTGCTGGCCATGTACTTTCTGGAGCGCTGGTGCAAGAAGAACCAGGTGAACATCAAGGGGTTTACCCCGGAGGCCTTGGCCTGCATGGAGAGCTATCACTGGCCGGGCAACGTCCGCGAACTGCGCAATATCGTGGAACGACTGGCCATCCTCAGCGACTCCGAGCGCATCGAACTTCGGCACCTGCCGCCGGAGATTCGCCAGGCCCCGCCCCGACCCACCATCACCGCCATTCCGACCACGTGGGATGAATTCAAGCGGCTCAAACAGCAGGTACGCGATGCCGCCGTGCAGGAATTGGAACGGCGTTTCCTCACCCAGGCCCTGCAGCAGGCTGACGGCAACGTGAGCCGCGCGTCCGAACAGGTCGGCATGCAGCGCACCCACTTCCACTCTTTGATGCGCAAGTACGGGCTCAGCTCCGACGGTATTTGAGCGCGGCCCCGCATGTCCGATCCAAAAATACAGTGTATTTCGCCATCGTACAGATTTCGCCAGATCCAGCCTCCGAGGGCTCAGGACCCGAAAAAAAATTCCGATCGCGGAGCCCTTCTTTCAGGTGAGAATCTCAACTGGCAACGGAAAGTTCCGCGCAATCGGTGCCTCGCGCGGCGATGTTGACCTCTCTATCTCCTCATAACGAGATTGACTCCGCGATTTCGCCGCGTCGCATGCGTGTTTGGCACAGCCGTTGCTACGAGTACATTCAGCAAACATTCGCGAGGAGCATCTCACATGGTAGCTGATCCAACACTTCTGGTGGTCGACGATGAGGAGATCATCTGTCAAGGCTGCCGGCGCGTTCTGTCGCGTCAAGGGTTCCGGGTCGAGACCGCCAACGAAGCCCACGCCGGGCTCGCTCTGGCCAGTGAACGAGACTATGACGCCATCCTGCTGGACATCACCATGCCGCGGATGGATGGCATCGAATTTCTCGAAAAACTTCGGCAGCGCAAGCCGGACGTGCCGGTGATCGTTATCACCGGTCATCCAACCATTGCCAACGCGGCCTCCGCGGTCCGGTTGCAGGCCTCCGACTACATCACCAAGCCCTTCACGCCGGAGATGATCATCCAATCCGTGCGCCGGCTGGTGGGTCAGAAGAAATCCGCTCCGGCCGAGACACCGGCCAGGCAACCACAGAGCCAGGCCGCTTCGCCGCGCGGGGAAGGCCTGCGTTTCTGGGATGAGGCCTGGCTGCAGCCGGTGGACGGCGAAGTTCGACTGGGCGCGCTGTTGGGCCGCAGCGTCGGCGTGACCGTCCAGTCGGTGCGTCTGCCCCGCATCGGCGAAGTGGTCTACCAGGGCCTGCCCATGGCCGGTCTGATCATGACCGACGGACTGATGGGCACCGTCCCGGCGCCGATCTCCGGCGTGGTGACCGCGGTGAACAACGCCCTGCTGGACCATCCCGGCGCCCTGATGGACACCAGCCAGTGCGGCAGTTGGATCGTGACCGTGGCGCCAGCGCGTTTTGACGAAGAGCAAACGCGCTGCCGGTACCGGCGGGTTCTGTTGCTCAACAGGGACGAGCCATCCGCCGAGCGGCAGGCGAAGCTGCTGACGGACCTGGGCTGCCAGGTGGTGATCGGCCGCGAATGGGACGAACGGCTGCTCACCAGCCAGGATCCCAGCGCCACCGTGGTGGTAATCAACTCCCAGTCGTTCGGCGACAGCGGCCCCGAACTGGTCGAGAAAATCGCGGCCATCGATCCCGCCACCAAGGTCATCGTGGTGGCGGCCGAAAAGTCGCAGTGGGAAAACGCATACCGTCGCCGCGGGATCTTCTACTACGCCCTCAATCCGTTCGCCGACGGTGAGATCGTGGAGATCCTGGACGGCGCATTCCGCCAGGCGCGCGGCAAACTCGCCCAGACGGAGGTGAGCCGGGCTCCCGCGGAATTCATGAGCAAGATCTGCATCACCAACCGCAATCACACCCGGGTCTGCCTGCTGGTTGAAGGCGGGCTGATGCAGAAGGATCACGGCCTTGGACAACAGGTGGCCCGGGCCCTGTTCGATCGCCTGTTCCCCGTGGAGGTGACGCTGGGCAGCAGCAACATCACGCCGGTCAAGGTGCTCAAGGCGGCCAGCGCCTACCAGCAGGTTTTCGTGCTGCTGGCCCGGGATTCCGGACGCCTGCCCGGCACCTTCGTCGAGCACAAGGGCGACTACATCTACATCTCCGGACCCGACGCCGAGCGCGTGACCACGCTGGTGGTCCAGCCCGACCCGGTCCGTCCGGGACCGCTCAAATTTGACGAACGCACAACGGCGGCGCTGGCCGACCAGATCGTGGGGTACATGGCCCGCGCGTGATACGACCCGGCCAACGGCGCCTTCTAAAAGAGCAGATAATGAGTAACGAAAGCACGAACACACCAAAACACGACGCGATCGAGCAAATGGCCCGCGAACTGGCCCGCGACTGTTACCAGTGCGGCAAGTGTTCCGCGGGCTGCCCCGTGGGCGAGCGCATGGACGTGGTCCCCAACCGATTGATCCGGCTGATCCAGTTGGGGCACATGGCCAAAGCCGCCGCGGCCGGGGCCATCTGGGAGTGCGTGTCCTGCCAGACCTGCACGGCGCGATGCCCGCAGAACGTGGATTGTGCCGCGATCATGGACGCCCTGCGCGAGTTCTCGGTCCTGCGCGGCACGGCCTCGCCGGAACAGAACCGCACGGTGATATTCCAGCGGGCGTTCCTGGACAACATTCGCCGTTACGGCCGGCTCAATGAGGTGGAGCTGATCGGCCGGTTCAAAACCAAAGCGTTCCTGAACGATTTGAGCATCCCCATGCTGTTCAAGGATGCGCTGCTGGGACCGCAAATGATTCGGCGCGGCAAGTTTCACCTGCGGGGTGAAAAGGTACGCGACCGCGATGTGGTGACGAGGATCTTCGAGAAGTGCAACCAATGAACATCGGTTATTACCCGGGCTGTGCGTTACACGGTTCGTCGAACGATTACGAGCAGTCCGTCCGGGCCTGCCTGGGCGCGCTGGGCGTGAACCTTTGCGAGCTGGACGACTGGATTTGCTGCGGGGCCACTGCGGCGCATTCACTCAATCACAAGCTCGCGGTGGCGCTGCCGGCCCGCAGTCTGGCCATCGCGGAGCGCGACGGCTACGACGATCTGCTGGCCCCCTGCCCCATGTGTTCGGCGCAGTTGATCAAGGCCCGCACGGCCCTCGCGCGAGATCGCGCACTGCGCGAGGAAATCGCCGCAACTGTAGAGCTGCCGCTCGAGGGGCGGACGGAGGTGCTCAACCTCATTCAAATTTTCCAGCGGATCGGACTGGAACGTCTCAAGAGCCGCGCGACGCGGAGCTTGAACGAATTCAAGCCCGCCTGCTACTACGGCTGCCTGCTGGTTCGCCCGCCGCAGGCTCTGCGCTTCGACGACTGCGAGCATCCCACCTCGATGGAAACGCTGCTGTCGGAGCTGGGCGCGGCCCCCGTGGAGTGGAACTTCAAAACCGAGTGCTGCGGCGCCGGGCTGACCATGTGCAATGAGCGCACGGTGCTCGATCTGTCGCACAAGATCATTTCCAACGCGGCCGCACACGGGGCCAACTGTATCGTCGTGGCCTGCCCCATGTGCCACGTGAACCTGGATATGAAGCAGGCGGACATCGAGCGGCATTACGGCATCCGTCACGCCATGAAGGTGTATTACCTGTCTGACCTGGTCGGAATGGCACTCGGCTTGCATGAGAATGAGCTGGGCGTGAACCGCCATTTTGTGTCGACGCCCTGATTGAGACGAGCGAATCATGGCCCGAATTGGTGTCTTTATCTGTTGGTGCGGCGAGAACATCAGCCGCCACGTGGACGTGGAAAAACTGGCCGAACAGTGTGCGCACCTGCCCGGGGTGCGTTGTTGTTTGACCTACAAGTACATGTGCTCCGAGCCGGGCCAGAACTTGATCCGCGAGAAGATCCGCGAGGAGCGGCTGAACGGCATGGTGGTCGCCTCGTGTTCACCGCACATGCATCTCAAGACCTTCCGCAAGGCCGCCGAGGCCGAGGGGCTTAACCCCTATCTGGTGGAGATGGCCAACATCCGCGAGCACTGTTCGTGGGTGCATCACGACGTCAAGGCCGCCACCGCCAAGGCCGCCGATCTGATCCGCATGGCCGTCGCCAAGGTCCGGCGCAACCACGCCCTCTCGCCCATCCGCGTGCCGCTGACCAAGCGGGCCCTGGTCATCGGCGGCGGCGTGGCCGGCATCCAGGCGGCGCTGGACATCGCCGACGCGGGTCACGAGGTCGTGCTGGTCGAACGCGAACCGTCCATCGGCGGCAAGATGGCCGGCCTGTCCGAGACTTTTCCCACCCTGGACTGTTCGCAGTGCATCCTTACTCCGCGCATGGTGGAGGTCGGTCAGCATCCCAACATCCGGCTCTATACCTATTCGGATGTCGAGGCGGTCGAAGGTTACGTCGGCAATTTCTCCGTCACCATCCGCAAGCGGGCCCGGTACGTGGACATCTCCAAGTGCACCGGCTGCGGCGCGTGCTGGAACGCCTGCCCCAACAAGAAGACGCCCAGTGAATTCGATTTCGGCATGGGCAAGCGCTCGGCCATCTACGTGCCCTTCCCCCAGGCCGTCCCCGCCCGCCCGGTCATCGACGCCAACGCCTGCACCATGCTGACCAAGGGCAAGTGCGGGCTGTGCGCCAAGAAGTGCGCGGCCGGGGCCATCAACTTCAAAGATCAGGACGAACTGATCACGGAGAAGGTCGGGGCCATCGTGGTCGCCACCGGCTACAAGCTCTGGGACATCGGCAAAGAGCAGGAGAACGCCAAACTCGCCGGCTACGGAGAGTACGGCTACGGCACCTACAAGGACGTGATCAACTCCCTGCAATTCGAGCGGCTGGTCTCGGCCAGCGGCCCCACCGGCGGGGAGCTGCGCCGGCCCTCGGACGGCGCGGTGCCCAAGACGGTGGTCTTCATCAGTTGCGTCGGCTCGCGCGACAACGCCAAGGGCATGTCCTACTGCTCCAAGATCTGCTGCATGTACAACGCCAAGCACACCATGCTCTACAAGCACAAGGTGCATGACGGGCAGGCCCATGTGTTCTACATGGACATCCGCGCGGGCGGCAAGAACTATGACGAGTTCGTCCGCCGGGCCATCGAGCAGGACGGCGCCCAGTACCATCGCGGCCGGGTATCCAAAATCACCGAGGAGAACGGCAAGCTCATCGTCCGCGGCGTGGACACGCTGGCCGGCGAGCCGGTGACCATCGAGGCCGATCTGGTGGTGCTGGCCACGGCCATGCGGCCGGCCGACGGCGTGGAAACGCTCGCCCAGAAACTCAACGTGGGTTACGACGAATACGGCTTCCTCAGCGAGTCGCACCCCAAGCTCCGGCCGGTGGAAACCAACGCGGCCGGCGTGTTCGTCTGCGGCGCGTGCCAGGGCCCCAAGGACATCCCTGAATCGGTCGCCCAGGCCTCCGCGGCGGCCGGCAAGGTGCAGGTGATGTTCAGCCGGGAGGAAATCACCCGCGAGCCGGAAATCGCGTCCATCGACGAGCGCATGTGCGCGGCCTGCTTTACCTGCGTGCGGGCCTGTCCCTACAACGCGATCGAGCGGGCCGAGATCCGCGACCGGGCCGGTCGACTGATCAAGCGAACCGCCCGGGTCAACCCCGGCCTGTGTATGGGCTGCGGCACCTGCGTGGCCGTCTGCCCGTCCAAGAGCGCTGAGCTGGAGGGCTTCACCGAGCAGCAGGTGTACGCGATGGTGGAGAGCCTGGGATAAGTGACAAGTGATGCGTGATGAGTAATGAGTGATCTTTCCACTCATTACTCATCACTGTTTTCGCGAGCAGCGACTATGACGCACAAGCAACCGCATCCTGATCCGGACATGACGACCTTCGAACCGAAGATCGTCGCCTATGTGTGCAACTGGTGCACGTATCTGGGCGCGGACCTGGCCGGCACCAACCGGCTGGAGTATCCGCCCAACGTGCGCATCATCCGCCTGCCCTGCACGGGCCGCATCGATTTCAACCTGATCGTCAAAGCCTTCGAAACGGGGGCCGACGCCGTGCTCGTCTCCGGCTGCCATCCGGGCGACTGCCACTACACCTCGGGCAACTATCACGCCCGCCGGCGGTGGACGCTCTTCCGTGAGTTGCTGGATACGCTGGGCATCGAGATGGACCGGATTCACTTCACCTGGATCAGCGCCGCCGAGGGCCGCAAGTGGCAGCAGGTGATTACCGAGATAACCGAGAAAACCCGCCAGATGGGCCCCTACCTGGCTTACAAGCGCATTTGCAGGGTGTCGTGATGACGAAGCAGTTGCACAAGGTTTGCCGCGAACTGCTGGAGAGCGGCAAGGTCCAGGTGATTATCGGTTACGGCCAGAAGGACCGTGGCCAGCCGCCCCACCCGGTGTTCATCACCTCCCCCGAGGAGGTTGAGGGGCTCGTGTGGAACGACCAGTGCGTCGCCAACCTCACGACCTACCTGACCCGCAAGGAAATTCGGGCCCTGGGCAAGCCCGCGATCATCGTCAAGGGCTGCGACGCCCGGGCCATCGTCGTGCTGCAGCGGGAGTCCCAGATCGACCGGTCGGCGATGGTGGTCATCGGCATGGCCTGCAACGGCGTGGGCGAGCCGCGGCTGGCCAAGTGCGCGGCCTGCGACGCCCACGTTCCCGCCCACGTGGACATCACCATCGGTGAAGCGGTCAGTGAACCGGTGGACCCCGAGCGCCGCTACAACGATCTCAACGTGTTCATGACCCAGTCGACCGACGAGCGCATGGACTACTGGCAGGACGAACTGGAGCGCTGCGTCCGGTGCTACGCCTGCCGGCAGGTATGCCCGCTGTGCTACTGCGAGCGCTGCGTGGCGGACAAGAACCGGCCGGTCCGGTTCAGCACCGCCCCGACGCTCAAGGGCAATTACGCGTGGCATATCACCCGGGCCTTCCATCTCGCCGGCCGCTGCATCGGCTGCGACGAGTGCACGCGGGCGTGTCCGGCGGGCATCAACCTGCGCCTGCTGAACCTCTCGGTAGCCCGGGCCGCCGAGAACGCGTTCGGCTATCGCGCCGGCCTGGATCCCGAGGCCGAGCCCGTGATCGGCTCATTCTCGACGCAGGACAAGGAGAGCTTCATCAAATGAGCACCATCATCGGCGGACAAGTCCTCAGGGACATGGTGAACGACTGGATCGGCGACGGCAAGCGCGTGGGCGGGCCCGGCTACGTCGGCAACCACCTGATCCTGTATCGCTGGCTGCACCGCTCCGACGAGCTTCTGCTGGAGAGCTATCCGCGCCCGCACAACTCCATCAAGGAATTCCTGTTTCCGTCCCACGAGAAACTCTACCACTACAAGATCGACGGCCAACACATCGAGCTGAGCGAGGCCGTGCTGCCCGATGCTCAGCAGATCATCTTCGCGGCCCGGCCGTGCGACGCGGCGTCGCTGCCCATCCTCGATCACGTATTCAACTGGGATTACCGCGACGTCTTTTACAACCGCCGCCGCAGCCTGACCACCGTGGTCACCCTGGCCTGCCAGGATCATGACGCCCACTGCTTCTGCACCAGTGTGGGCGGCGGCCCGGATGACGAGCGCGGCTCGGACGCCATGCTCTTCGCCCTGGGCCAGGACCAGTACGAGGTCCGATGCTTCACCGACAAGGGCAAGGCGCTGTTCGAGGGCAAGCTCGAAGAATCCACCCGCGTGGGCAAGGTGGGTCCGGGGCCGGAGCGACGGCTGGACCTGGAGACCGTCCGCGAGTTTCTCAAGACCGATTTCGAGAGTCCCCTGTGGGAGCGTCAGACCCTGCGCTGTATCGGGTGCGGGGCCTGTGCGTACAACTGCCCGACCTGCCACTGCTTCGACATCACCGACGAGAAGGTCGGCAGCGCCGGGGTCCGGATGCGAAGCTGGGACAGTTGCCAGATGGCCATGTTCACGGTTCACGCCTCGGGCCACAACCCCCGGTCCCGGCAGCCCCAGCGTCAGCGGCAGCGCATCTACCATAAGTTCGAGATTTATCCGTCCAAGTTCGGCGAGATCCTCTGCACGGGCTGCGGCAACTGCTCACGGGTCTGCCCGGTGGGCCTGGGCATCACGCCGGTGCTGACCGCCATCCAGGAAGAGCAGGCCGCACGCGCCGGTACGGGCGCGGCCCAGGAGGCCGGCCGGGAGAAGGTCGATCAATAACGGACTGTTTCATACGTGGAATGCGCCGGCGCCTTCGCCGGCCGTTGGGTCCAACGAGCAGCAACATGGTGATGAACATCTACAAACCTGATCTGATGAAGGTCCTTCAGGTTCGCCAGCAGACCGGCGACGTGAAATCCGTCCGCATCGCATTTGAAGACCCCGCGCGGGCCGCCGAATTCTCCTTCCGCGTCGGGCAGTTCGGCATCTTCTCGGCGTTCGGTTACGGCGAGTCCACCTTCAACATCTGCTCCAGCTCCAACTGGAAAGACTACATCGAGTTCTGCTTCCGCAAGACCGGAGCGGTCACCGAGGCCCTGTGGCAGATCGAAGAGGGTGACACCATCGGCTTCCGCGGGCCCTACGGCAACAGCTACCCCATGGAAGAGTGGGAAGGCCGTGACCTGATCTTCCTCGGCGGCGGCATCGCCATGCCCCCCATCCGCTGCGCGATCTGGTACGCCCTCGAGAACCGCGACAAGTACGGCCACATCACCGTGGTGTACGGCGCCCGGACCACCCGGGACCTGGTCTTCCAGGACGAACTCGATGAGTGGGCCCAGCACGAGCGGACCACGATTATCCGCTGCGTGGACCCCGGCGGAGAAACCCCCGACTGGAAGGGTGAAATCGGCTTCGTGCCCAACGTGCTGAAGAAAGCGGCCATCCAGGCCCGCAACGCGGTGGCCCTGGTCATCGGCCCGCCCATCATGATCAAGAACACGCTGCCGGTACTGTCCGACATGGGCCTGGCCGAGCGCGACATCTACACCAGCCTCGAAAACCGGATGAAGTGCGGCGTGGGCAAGTGCGGCCGGTGCAACTGCGGCCCGGTCTACGTCTGCAAAGAAGGCCCGGTCTTCTCGCTCGAGCAGATGAAACACCTGCCGAACGATTTTTGAATCACGATAGCGCGAAGTCTCTCAGCCCGGCCTCGCCGCGCCCGGCCCCCATCCGGAGATCCAGGGTTCCCGCGCGAGAACACCCCGCCCGACGCGCGGGAAGCCCCGATATCATCGGATTCCAAATAAATCTTGTGCACCGGGTGCCCCGCCGCTTCGTGCGTTGGGTGCCCGCCTCTTCTGCACTGGGTGCCCCCACCTCTCATGACGTTTGCTTCTCTAACCGGCTCATGGCGGACCGGGTGGCCCACCTCTTCCAGAGGTGGGTTCACGATTTGGACAACCAATGAGGGTACCAACGCCATCAACCGCAAGCCCGGCTGAAGCGGGAGTGCGTCTGAGGCTGGAGATGTGTTGGTCGCTCAGGTCATCGCCCGTGGCCCCGAGAGGGGCCAGGTGAGAGTAGCCACCAGTGGAGCGAAGCGGAACTGGTGGTTGCCTTTAGCCGGGCTTGCCCACCACTACTGGTTCAGTCTCTCAAACGTCATCCGAGGCGGGGACACGAAGATTCAATCGATTTCAGCGGAACCGCGGTCAGTGCTGGTCCTTGAAGAAGACGTCCGCGCCCTGCCGGGCAAGCACGGCAATGTCTGCGGCGGTCAAGGCCTTGCCATACACCAGCACATCATCCACGTTGCCGTGCAACTGCTCGTCGCTGCCGCGGTTCGCGTCCTCGCCAATCAGCAGGTTGCGTTCCAGCCGAACCGGCTCGCCGCCGGGGATCCACTGCTGACCGACCGGATTGCCGTCCAGATAGAAAGTGACGCAGCCATCGTCGTAGACCACCGCGAGGTGATGGTACTTGCCATCGTTGAAGGTCACGTCGTCGGAATCCACTTCGATGCCCTTGCAGACCAGGCGCAGGCCGCTCAACACCCGGCCGCTGGGGTCGAACTCGAAGATCAACTCCGACGTCTTCACCGGGAAGTTGCCGTTGTACGCGCTGAACAGCCGGGCGCGCTTGTTGTTCTTGCTCTTGACCATCGCCGCCAGCGTGAATTGACGCCCCAGCTCGCGCGTGCCGACGATCTCCACGCGATTCCACGGCCGCCAGGGCGAGCCGACCACCAGCGAATGCCGGCCATAGGCCGGTTGCGGCTCCTTGTAATCCAGTGTCGAGGTGCCCAGATTGCACAGCTCCTGTAAGCCGTCCCGGCCCAGCATGTCCGACCACCCGTCGAAGTACCCCTCAAAGGTGTACAGTGCCTGCAGGGGCACGGGGGCCGGATCGTCGATCACCCGGGCGTTCGGACCGGGCATGAACGAGAACAGGCGGGCATGATCCATGACAAAGCGAAAACGGACCGTCGCCCCGGCGGGAAGCTCTTTTTTCGTCTTCCAGCTCACAACACCGCGCACCTGGTTTCCGGTCAGCGGCTCGCAGGCCCCCCGCTCATATCCCTCCATCACTCGCCCATCGGCATCAAGCAGCTCGACCCGGATCACGCCGCCGCGCGAGTCGTAATTGACCTGCAGCGGGCCACTCACATTCTCGAAGCGTTTGGTGACCACCTCGCCGGGCAGCTCGTCGTTGTCCAGCGAGACGAAGCCATCCTTGCGCAGCTTGGCCAACCCGATACCCGCCTTGTAGGGCAGCAGGTCATGCAGCTCCTCGTAGCCGGCGTAGTACAGCCACAGCTCGTCGCCCACCATCACCGGCGTGGGGGCAATCACCATCCCATCGTCGAATTCCCGGTACTTGCCGATGTTCAGCACCGGCGGCCGGCTGGTCTCGTGCAGTGCGTAGATATTTCGTATCCGGGTATCGACTTCCGCGCGCTGCCAGTGGATCCCGTCACGGCTGCTCACCAGTTCGAGCCACAACGGCCCGTGGAAGAATCCCTCCGGTTCCGCTGCCCGGTAGATCTGGAGAAACCCCACGTACATGGTCTCATAGGGCAGGACCGGGCACGCGTAGAAATGCGTGCGTTGCACCGTGTCGGGCTTGCACCAGAGGTCGTCGTAATCATCCGGGGCCATGATCATCCGCAGGGGCGGGAACCTGGTGATGTCGGTCGTCTCCGAGAAACCGACCATCCGGCGACGCATTCCGCTCACGTCGCCGCCCACCTTGCCGTTGGCCCCGCCCTTCACCGTGCAGCGAAAACGCCTGGTGTGGGGGTCCCAGTAGAAGTGGCTGGTGTCCCCGCCGGAAACAATCACTTGATCTGACTGCTTCTTCCAATGAATGCCATCCGGCGAGGAATACGCATGATAACCGCCTCCGCCCCCCACCCCCTGATAGCGTTTGTTCGGGTCCTGCTCCCAGGGGGTGAACATGACATGCGCCGGGGCGTTGTGGAGGATGTTGTTGTTCTTCGTCCCGTCGCCTTCCCATTCGAACTGGCCGAGGTTGGGCTTCTCCCATTTCAGCCCATCCTGGCTGGTCGCATAGCACATGTAAATCTTGATCTTCTTGTTCTTGTCCTCCGACCAACAGTAGTAATACATGCGGAAGCCCGTTCCGCTCTCGTCCGCCATGACCGTCATGGGGCAGACCACGTGGGCCTCCCACGGCCGGTCCACGACCATGAGGGGGTTGCCGGAGTGCTTGCGGAAGGAGTGGTAACGCCGGACCACATTCTTCCTGGAGGAAATCAGGTAGTCGTCGATGAACAGTTGCCAGGGACCGACCATCTGCTCAGCCGACTTGATCTCGGCTGCGCGCGCGGGCCGCGGGCCGACCCAAAGAATGCCCAGCAGCAGTGCAAAGCCTATAAGGCACAAAGCGGTCGCCGTTTGTCTCGCATTTGGCAGGCATGTTTTCATCTTCAGGCACCTCAACAAGCGTTTGGCTTTTTGACGACCCGTCACGGCGCGACCGCGCCCATCCTCCGCCAGGGCCACTCCCCCGGCGGGGCCATCAGCAAATTTGTCAACCTATTTAACTCAATTTGGTAAACCGCACAACCCAAGATCGGGCAAACCCCTGATTGAGACTGAGTCTCAGTTTGCCTATGATCCTGGCAGATGACGCTCCGCTCCGGATCAGCGGAAAAAGGCCTTTTGTGCATTGAAAGCACCGATGAATAATCCCAACTGCCCTTTCGTACCGGATTGCCCCACTGAAGAGGGGACCGTGACCATCCCCGGCCCTGAGTGCGGAACCGCCCTGCGGGTCCACATGGTCGACCAGCTCGACGGTGACGTCCGTCTGGAGCAACTCGCCTTCAGCCCCACCCTGGGTTGGTATGTGCAGAAGTCTTTCCGCATCCCCGGCTGCATGTTGGGCGACCTGATCCGCCAGCTTCGGAAGGCTGACTGCCTTGTCCCCCGTCGGCCCACGCTGAAACGCGAACGACAGACCCGGCCCGACGCCTCATTGCCGTTTCCGCGTCTTAACGTATCCTCGCAAAGTGCCTGAGCGGGCGGCATCCACCCTCAGGGCCATCGCCAATTGGGCCGCCGGGCGGACAAGGGCCGGACGCAGTTGCAGCTAAGTAAAGCCCTCTTCGTATCTTGCGTTCTTGGCGTCGGGTGCACCGCCTCTTCAGAGGTGGGGGCGCGAAGATTCAAACGATCAGCCTCGCAGGGACGGCAATGCCGGCCCGTGATCGACGTGCGTAAGGACTCCGTCTCCGCAAAGCCCGTTGCACCAGAAGCGCTTCCGCCAGAAGCGCTCAGGCCGTTCGGCCCATCCGCTTGCCGGGCCGTCCGGCCGTCACCTTGGACACCTGGTTGAGGTATTTTTCCAACTCCTCCACGTCCTCGGTTTCCTTCTGGATCTGATCTTCCAGCAGATTCCGATAGCCCGGATGATCCTCACAGAGGGCCAGGGCCTCGGTATAGAGGGCCACGGCCCGGCGCTCTACTTCCAGGCTGTTGGACAGCATTTCGCGGATGTCGGCAGCCTGCTTAACCGGCTCCGGCTCGGCGCTGGGGATGCCGCCCAGTGCAACCACCCGGGAGGCGAAGGTCCGCGCATGGTCCAGGGCTTCGTCGCTGTTGTCCTTGAAGAAATCGTACCAGAGCTTGCGATCCGGCCCGAGCAGCACATGTGCGTACTGGTTGTATTGGAGGACGGCGCCCAGTTCCAACGCGATGGCCTGATTGAGCTTCTCGATGACTTTGGCCTTGTCCATACGTCCCACCTTCCCTTGATATCTCCGCAACGCATCCTTCATTCATTTCCGGACCCGACGGCCCACAAGTGATTCTACCACCTCAACCTGCCGCATTCCGTCGAGAGAAGCCTGAAATGGCATGAAAGATGGCCTTCCGCCGGTCGCGGCCGGCCGGGGCTCGACCTGACTCACTCGTTCGCCGAGATCTTGAGAACGCGGAGCGTCGCGGGCGGGGGCGGCTCACCTTCGCGCGGCCGATCCCGATGGGGCCCTAAAGTCTCCCAGCGCAGCAGGTAACGGATGCCGGCCTGGTCGGACGCGCCGGAATCTTCCGCCCAGCGCACCTGCATGCCCGGAACCCCGGATTCCACCTTGTCCAGGGCGCGCGGCGTCCGGCGAACCCCGGGCAGCGTCTCCACCGGCGTTAAGGTCTTCGGATCCAGCAGCCAGCGTCTGGAGCCCGCCCGTGGGTGACGGAACGCCTGGACCAACCGGCCTTTCCCGTCCGCCTGCACCGAACCCACCGCAATTTCGTAGGAGATGGAGCCGCCCCCGCTGAACTCCCAGCGGTATTCCCAGTCGCTGACCTTCCGGATCGTCCAGCGGCCCTCTTCCAGCCGGGCGTTGTACGCCTGGGTGTAGCCCTGCTCATCATACTTGTGATAACTGATGACCGGCCGATCCCGGTCATCGAAACCCAGCCGGACGTTCCCATTGAGCAGTCCCCCGCCGGCCGGAACCGGGTCCACGATCTCACCGGTCTTGTACGTGATCGGCAGCTTGAGCGGCGTGCCGTCGCTCCTTTCCCAATGCACCAGGTCCCGGGTGCGGGCATAGCACACATCGTGGTTGGTCGCGCAATCCGGCGTATCCCGCCACACCCAGCAGAGGTGATAGGTGCCCTGCCGGTCGCGGCGCCACGTGTCCAGGTAGGCGTTCATCTCGCCCTGGCCGTCGATCAAAGGAACATCCAGCAGCCTCCGCCAGGCTCGCCGGTCCGGGTCATAAACGTTCAGGATCTGATTGCCGGCGCCGCTTCCGCCGTCCCGGTAGGTGAAGATGAGCTCGCCCTTCGGTCCCCGCATGAATTTCGGATAGGTGACCCGGCTCTCCTCGCGTCCCACCATCTGCTGGATCTGCTTGAAACTGTGGATATCGTGCGGCTGGTCAGTTCGGAAATAGACCAGGGGGACGCCGTGCATGTTACCGGCCAGGTGCAGATGGCCGGCGCGGTCGATGGCCATGGCAATGTAATTGTGGCTGTCCCAGCCGAGAGTCTGCGGCAGGTGGATCAACTGCCAGTCCCGTTCGTTCAGCTTGCGGGCGGCCACGGTCATGCGGCGCTGATGGTCATAAAAACCCACGTACTGCCGGTCTCCGTGGGTGAGCAGGCAGAAGCCGACTGGATGCCCCGACCAGACGGGCGAGACCTCCAGCGACTCCTCAACAACTGGTTCGGCGGACGCGCTCTGGACGTCCGCGCCCTTCGACGTGGATACGCTCCCCAGCAGGACGGCTGAAAGGATCAGCAATCGGATCACAAGCTTCTCCTGTCACATGACGCAGGTAATCATTGCCCACGAAGACATCCTACTCGAAGGGGTCGGGGGCACAATGGCTCATCCGCCGGCGATGAACCACCAGCGTGGTCTCTTGGTCGCATGGGCGATGAATTATCAATTCGTGACCGATGGCGGTGGGAGCAGGTCATTCATAAAATGGCTGAGCACGTTTGCGAGATGACCGGGAGGCTCAAGGGTGCGTGTGCTGATCTGGCTGAGCGATGGTTATCGACGGATTCTGGCCATATTCGTGGCCCTCGCCGGCCCGCGGAACGCTTATCGATTCGCCGAAAGGCTGGCTCGAATCCTTTATCGTTCGCTTCCTTTCGTTCAGTCGCGCACAGAGGCCCAGTGCCGCGCGGCGCTGGACGGAGTGGTCCCTCCGGCCGACATTCCGCGCCTCGCCGAACAATCCTTTGTCCATCGTCAATGGAATCTGACCGACCTGATGCTGGCGGATCGCCTGCTGCACCCGAACACGTACGCCCGCTACGGGGGACAAATTCCGCAGCCCTACCTGGACATGCTCCTTGAGGCCCAGGGGCGCCGGCAGCCGGTCATCCTTCTGACCGCCTACTACGGGGCTTACGATCTGCTGCCGGTCTTTGCGGGATACAACGGCATCGCCCTCGCCACGGTCTACCGGCCCCATCGCAACCCGCGCTTCGACGCCTATCGCAATCGCATCCGGGCGCGGGCCGGCTGCGAGTTGATACCCATTCAGCGCGCGTTAGAACGAGTGCCGCAAGTCCTCGAAACCGGCGGCACGGTGGCGCTTCTGGCTGATCACCACACCGAAGGTCACGGCGTGCCCAGCACCTTCCTGGGATTACCCACCAATACCAGCCGGCTGGTCGGGCTGCTCGCGGATCGCTTCGGAGCGGTGGTGGCCGTGGCGGGGATCCGACGAACCGGCCGACCGTTTCATTTCGAAATCGAGGTAGCAGGGCTGCTGACGCCCCAGGAATGGCGGTCCGCCGAAGATCCTGTCGTGTACATCACTCACTGGTACCTTCAGGCCATCGAGCGAATCGTGCGCGCGGAACCAGCGCAGTATCTGTGGAGCTACGCTCGATGGGGCGAGGAAACGGCCGGGCAGTTGTCCGGAACTAGCTTGCCTCAATGGCGGACACAGTGATGGCAAACGCGGCTTCCAACGCCGTGAAGACCACGTCGGCAGCACCGCTGGCCTTGGCTTGCTCCGCGAGGGGCACACCAAGCAGGAACGCCGCGATACCCGCAATAAAGAGCTTGCCCTTCTTCATATGCGACTCCTCTATCTGGCGCAGCCTCTTAAGCTGTCGGATCAAACGCAGGATTGTAGCAGAGGGCGAGACTCCGCATGAAACCCCGGCCGGGGAGCAGACCCACCCTGTTCGCGCCTCAACCGCGTGATCCGTCAGGCCGGATCTTACCACCACCCTCACCTCAGCAGCAAGCACGTTGACACATCCACGCCGGTTCTGTAGACAACACAACACGGCTGCGGCCGGCGGTCCACGGCGATCTTCTCCGCCGGTCACCGCCGAAAGCAGCCGGCCATGCCGGGGGGCTTGCCGTTGCCACCTCACCGGCAGATGATCTGATTTCTTTCAATTGAGAGGCTTACCTGCATGCGTGCCCTCCCTTCCCTCCTCGTAGCGTTCTGGCCTGCATCGCTCCTGGCCGTTGAGGCCCCCCCCGTGGCGCTGGTGCCCGCAGCGGCCGAGGTGCAATGGGCGGATCGGGTGTCGATCCCCGGTCCCGGGGCGATTGTTCTACCGAATCAGGCCAGTCCGGCCGAACAGGAGGCCGCCGGCCTGCTGGCCCGGCACGTGGAGCGTCGATTCGGCCAGCGCTGGACGATTGGCACCGCGGAGACAGCCCCGGAGACCCGCTTCCGCATCTACCTGGGGCAGCCTCACCGCTTCCCGGCCCTCGACCGGCTCTGCCGGGATCAAAACCTGTCCGTGCCTGAACACCCGGAGGGGTACGCGCTCAAGATCTGGCCCCAGGGTCAGATGGTGATGGCGATCGTCGCCGGCCGGACCGGCCGGGCCGTGATTTACGGTCAGGATACGCTTTTTCAACTATTCGACCGGCAAACGGAGCAACTCACCATCCAGATGGCCACCATCCGCGACTGGCCCACCATTCCCCTGCGCGGCCGGCCCCATCCGCACTATAAGATCTTCCTACAGCCGGAAAGCTTCGATTGCCTGATGACCTCGCGGATCAATTTCATCGACCTGCGGGACGGCGTCTATGCCTTTGAACCAGGGGCCAAACTCAACCGCGAGGAGATCGGCCGGATCATCCAGGAAGCGAGCAAACGCGAGCTGCGCGTCTACGCGACGGTGAACTGCGGCGTGACCGCCGAGGAGCAGGATGCCGTCATCAACCTGTTCAAGGAATTCATTGATCTGGGCGCAAACGGCCTCTGGGCCTCGTTTGACGACCGGGGGCCCGGTGAGGCCCCGGAGAAGATGGCGGCCAAAGTCATCGCCCTGGGGCAGGCCCATGGTCTGACCGGCGATGCCATCGCCATCACCCCGCCCAAGGGCAGTTACCAGACGATTACGACCCCGTTCAACCAGGCCATTGCCGCCGTGCCCGGCATGGAGCAGGCCACCTGGTTCTGGACCCGCGTGCCCTGCGCGGAGGATCTGGCCGAGGCCAGGGCAATCGGTTTGCGAATCAAGCCGTCCTGGTGGCACAACTGGCCACGGGTGGTAAATACCTCTTTCCGGGCCGGCTCCGAGCAGGTTTACATGCCTGTCCTCCGCCTCGCCGACGGCTGGCACCATCCCAACGACCAGGAACTGCGCGAAATGGGCGATTATGTTCACGCAGTGATGCCCTGGGACGGCTGGCGGGTGCAGCAGCATTACCTGGTGCCGAGCATTGGCTGGTGGGCCTGGCGGCCGGAGCAATATGACTTCCAGGCTCTTCGACAGCGAATGTACGACTTCGTGTACGGCCCCCGGCAGGCCGAAACGGCGGCCGAGTTCGACGACCGCCTGAAAGCCATTCGGGAACGATTTCTTTTCTGGTCCGCCCAGACCGATTACGCCGCACATTGCCCGCCGCGGCTGAAATCAGTGGCCGACCGCGCACGAACGGAACAGGAATTGACGGCCCTGCGGGACAAGCTGCCGGCATTCCGGCAGGCCGCCCTGTCCGCCAGCCTGCTGGCCCAAGATACGCTGAAGCGAGAATACCTCGACCCGCTGACCCTTGAACTGGAGACGGCTCTGGCGGCCACCCAGGCGCCTTATCCCGAGTACTGGTGGCCGGCCCACCAGAACGCGGTGCTGGAGGCCATCTACGACGGTGATACGGCCGGCGCCGATCGGCTGATCGCGGGCGTGCGGGACCGCGTGCTTAACGAGGTCGCGCAAGTCCGCCGCCTGTTGCCGCACGTGGACTGGATCGATGCGTATGCCGACTGGTGGCGCAAGCGGGCCCAGGCCACCGCCGCCGACTGGCAACAGATCATCGTAAAGCGACAAGCCGAACTGCGCGAGCAGATGGACGATTACAACCGGACGGTGGCGCCGATTAAGCAAATGCTCGCGGGCCTGGATGATCCGCCCATTCAGGTCGGCGTCGGCAGGTGGGAGCGGCGCAACCGCGTTCGGGCCACGGTGACGCCGGAGCCCCGCGAAACCTGGTGGGGCGACTGGATCGGCGGCCTGTATGAGCACGGCCAAACCCGGGTAGCGGTCTTTGCCGTGCCCAAACGCACGCACTCCGATGCCGGGGCCTATGCGGAAATGCCGGTGAACGTTCCGATTTCCGGACGACGCGACCGGCTGGCCCTGCTGATTTACCTGGCGGATGCCAACAAAGAGAGCTACGGGCTGGGCCGGGCCAAGTGGCGGTGGTCGGGATTCCGCGCGATCAGGCTGCTGTGGGGCGAACGGGAGCTGTGGAAAGCCGACCTGGGCATTCCGCGCCTGAGCGGAGAATGGTTTGTCGTGCCGTTGCCGGAGCTTCCGGCCGAAATCGAGTCCCTGAACCTGCGCCTGCGGGTCGAGGACTACTTTAGCGCCAGGAACAACCTCCAGATCGTCTTCGTCGGCCCCATCCGCCTGCTGGAGCTGGATCGCGACTGACACGGATTCCAAATGAATCTCGTGGCTGGGTGCCCCGCCTCTGATGGCGTTTGATTCTCTACCCGGGAAATGGCGGGCCGGGTGGCCCACCTTCTGCGAAGGTGGGCTCCCGATTTGTGCGCCAGGGACTTCTCCACTGCATGAATGTTCGCTGTACTCATCGCCCATGAAATCGCGAACCCAGGTTCAGAGAACCTGGGCCACCCCACCCGGCTTTGAGCCGGCCGGTGTTTGCCGCCACTTTCAAGTGGTGGTCTGCGGAGCTCTTGATGGCTTTTCCTATTCTGTTCTACTCAGCCTGCTTCAGGCGGGCTTGCGGCTGGTGCCATCCACCCCCCCATCGGTTGTCCAAATCGTGAACCCACCTCTGAAGAGGTGGGCCACCCACCGAACCGGGTGAATCGGATAGAAGCTCGCAACCACCAGTTCCGCCTCGCTTCACTGGTAGCTGCTCTCACCCGGCCCCTCTCGGGGTCACTGGCGATTACCTGAGAGACAAACACTTCTCCCCGAACCGCTCGCCGGGAACGGCATCACGGAGCGGATCGTGTTGACGACGTCATTAGGCCGCGGCCCTGGATGATCGCCTCCGCCACGCTCCGGCGGAAGTTTTCGAGCTCGTGGGGTTCGAGCGTGTAGTCGGTCAAGGTGTGAACCACCGCCGGCGGCACGCTGAGCAGCGCGTTGGCCTTGTCCACGAAGGCCGACCCCTGAGCCGTGGCGGGCAGAAGCTTGATCTGATCCACGATGCGGGCCAGCGCGTACAGATACTCATAGTCCTCCAGCCCGTCGCGGATGTTCTCCAGACGAATCGTGGACAGCGGACCATCGGGGCCGGGACAGATCAGGCTGCCATCCCCATTGGCCACCCGGCCATGGCGGTCATCGCAACTGCCGGGATTCCATTTCGTGTAAGGGCCGGAATCAATGGGCCGATGATTGTTCTGCCAGCCCGCGATCAGATAGTACAGGAAACCATCGACCTCGTACTTGTAACTCATGCAACCCAGCAGCAGGCGGGCGTGAATCGCGGGATACTCGATGAACCAGTTGGCGTAGGGCTCATGCGGTCTCAGGCAGACGTACCACCACATGTCCTTACCTTCCGCGCGAAGCCGCCGGGCCTCCTCCAGGTTGTAGTGACTGGTCAGCGGCACCCAGATATCCACCGCTTCGCGCAGGCCGGTGTCCCGGCCAAAGGAGCGATCATAGGCGGTGGTCATGGTCTTGAGACCCGGGTATCGCTGGTGAACGTAGGTGTACAGCTCGCGCATGGCCGGGTGCCCATCGCCCGGATCCTCGTCGAAGCCGTACAGGTACGCCGCGTCCAGCAGGCCCAACTCGCTGATGCGCGGCAGATAGTCATCCAGCACCTGGCTCAACGCTTCTTTGCCGGTGCCCTTGCCCACGAACTTGACGTTGAACGCATTCAGCCCCCGGGTGCGGCAATATTCGAGCAACTCGATATCCGGCGGTTGTTTACGGTACAGGTGATCGATGTTGAGCCGATGATCCAGGATCAGATCGTGATACTTGCGGGCCATCTGCTCGGTCCACCGTTCCCGGTAGAAAGCCCGAACCTGGTGGTAATTGTAGGTAAAAGCATTACGCAGGTGGGTGCCGGTCGGAAGCTCCACATCCCACACGTGAATCTTCAGCCGGACGTGCACCGGCGGGCAGTCCCGGGCCTGGGCCACCAACACCACCTCATAGTCTCCACCAGGGGTGTCCGGGCGGGTGGCCACGTCAACCCAGAAGGCCACCTGCTCTCCGGCCGCGATATCGCATTCCTTCTGGAAATCCAGCAGCGGGTCCGGCCACCAGCCGCGGTAGCTCACCTCGTAGGGCGTGTTCTCGGCCACCCGCACATGGCCGACCAGCAAGACGTTGATAGCCCCGGGGAATGGCCTGGCCCCGGCAGCGGCCGGCGCAACCGTCACCGACGCCCGCCGGAGATCGTGGGCAAAGGGGATCAGGACGACCTGCACGGCCTCATGCTCATTGCGGGCTAACCACAAGTCGTAGTGACCAGCGATTCGACCCTCAAACGGAAAATCGCGGATCATGACCTTGCGCATCGGGGATTCCAGCCCGACCGCAAACCCGGCCTGGTCGGCGAAACCAAGCGTCTCCGCGTAGGCACACAACGCATTCAACTTGCGCTGCCAAGCTGTAACCGTTTCATCCAACTCCCGCCATCGTGATGCCGAATAGCGCTCGCGTTGGTGGAGGATATCGAGACCCTTGCGCAGAGGTTCACGGGCCTCCTCGATCAGTTCACCGGCCGGTTTTCGAAGCGACGCCGGGAAACGCTCGAGCGTTTTTTCGGCATGACAGAACCGCTCCCACAGCCGCTCCAGGCGCCCGGCCACCTGAGGCGACTCCATCGGGTAGCGGCTTGCGCTCAGCAAACGACCCTCCCCATCCTGAACCTGCAACGCGATCCACCGCACGTTGTCATCATTCATCCAGAGGGCATCGCTCAGCCCGGAGAGCGCGCCCCGGCTCAGGGCCAGAACCCTCTGACGTCCGTCCAGTCTGTGAAGCTCAAACCGCCCCCCTTCCAGCGGATCGAATCGGATCGTGTTGGGCCCCATGACCAGGGGCGCAATATGGCGAAACCTTGCGGGCCGGATAGTCGCTCCCCCGAAAATGATGTGCCCAAACTTCCGGCCATCGACGAAGTCGCCGCCCGAATCACACCAGGAGCTCTTCTCCACACCCCCCGCATTCCGGCAGAAGTTCCCCGCCCACTGAGTCCCCGGGGCCGGGCGCGCCACTCTCAGCGACGAGAACGGCAACCGTGCCGCGAGCGTCCAGCCGGCAGCGTCCCGGGCCGTGCGCACCTCCAGACCGCTGTCCCATCCGCTGTCCCTGCCCACCGAATCGTAGATAATTCCCGCGGAGTTCACGACGAGATGGAAGGCGTCGCCGTGGGCGTCGCCCGGATCGAGCAGCACTTCGACGCTCTCGTCGCCCCAGACCCGACCGTCGCGTTCCCGGATGGTCGGCTCCGTCTGCGCTCCCGGCCCTTCGCAGCGAAAACCCAGCCACAGCGCTTCGCGGTCATAGGCCACGTAGACCCAGGTCGGCTGGCTGGCGAGCTGCCGGCCCTTAATGTCCACAAAACCGGTCAGCACGGCGGCCTGTGACCACGGCGCCTGATCGAGGTCGGCAACCAGGGCTGCCGGCGAAGTCACCTCCGGTATCAGCACACTGTTCACGCGTTCCACCGGGCACGCCCCACCGGGAGCGGCAAGCCCGATTGAGCCCGATGCCAGCAATACCAGGGTCCCAGAGAGCAGGAACGCGAAGCGATACATATTCGGCATAGATATCTCCCCCCGATCCGGCCGCGCGGTAGACGCGGATTTCGGGCCCCACAGGATAACCCCGATGCCGATCCCCTGTCACCCTTGACGCTTCCCGCCGGGGCCGCGCGAGTCTGGCAAAGGATTATGCTGAAGCGGCCGGGCGCATCAGGGGGGGCGGGCATCCTGCCCGCCTCAAAGGCGTGCAAGATGCACGCCCTCCGGGACTCTGCCTCATCCCGCCACAGACAATTGCCACCCCCGGACCGCGCAACAG
>JAAXZI010000166.1 GCA_012719955.1 Phycisphaerae bacterium
CCCCTCACCCGATGACCATCTTCCGGGGGGCGGTGGCGGCAGCGGCGGTGGAATCCTACTTTCGGGTCAGCGGCTGACCATTACCGGAACACTCTCGGCCAGGGGCGGCAATTCCGGTTGCGCAAGCTGGCTTATACCGCCGGCGGCCGGCGGCGGCGGTGGCGGTCATATTCTTCTGCACGTGCGGGATCTGGCTCCGGAGGAGTCGGTGCTCACGGGAAGCTTCGATGTCGGGGGGGGATCGGGACGGGCTGGCCCTCCGAGTACTGGGTGTACCGGGAGGAGGGACGTAAGGGTCGATTCCTGCTCCAGGCGGATCGAACGGTCATTCCTGCCGGCCAGCGGCTGACGATGCGAACGAACCCGGATCGTCTTGAAGTAGCGCCCGGTCAATTCATTCATTTCGTCACCGGCGACTGGCAGGTGGATGGCGAGTTGATTGTTAACCCATAGGTAGTCTCAAGACCAGATGCGTCCCGTTTCGAGTTTTCTCTGCTCACTACCTTTGAGGTATTGATCTTTCCGAAATAGGATGCAGCGGTAGGCACATGTTTTTGTGGCGTAGAGGGACGCGTCATGCCAAGGCAGAGGGTCACATCGTATGAGGCTGCACAGCACTTGGCTGGCATGGTGATTGGGCAATTTGAGTACGACGAGCCACTCGTTGTGCGTGAACGGTTGAGCGTCGACACAGACCGTGTAGTCAAAGAGCTTCTCCTTCTCAGGACGTTTGCCGTTGATGCTGCTACACAGTTGATTAGCCAATCAATCCCAAAAGCTGCTGATGTGGAGTCTGCCTATTTCGACATGGTGACGAGCATGCTCAAGGATATAGGAGCTTTGCGCTACTGCGAGGCGCGTTATGAAGTCTACCTTCGGGTTATGTAACAGTCGTCGGATGATGTGGATTGGGCAATTGGCACTGCGTTCGCACAGCAGTGTTCAGCACCTTCAGATAGAGGCTTAATCGACCTTGGTTCCAGGATGTTTGTGAATTACGTGAAATTCACCAAAGACTATTTGGAGTCTGTGGACCTCGTATGAGATGGTAGCTGGTTAACTCCAAAGAGAAACTCCTCCTGAGAGGGTACTCTGGGGAGAGAAAGAGGGCAGAAGCTAGTCTTAGTCTATGGACCTCGATATCAACACAAGTGTTTCTAGTTCTTGTCCCTCTTTTCGGAAAGAGGCCGGTACGGAGGCCAGCCGCTACGGCAAATTAACTGCCTTGCACTGATCGCTGAAAGCTGACTGCTGAAATCGCTGAACGCAGAATTGTTGCTCAGTGCTGAACATCTGCTGCGCGCCAGGCAGTGGTCAGCTTCGGCGCACGGGAAGTACTAAGCCGACGTTACACGACCCTGAGGCGGCCTCGCCCTGTACGAGCGAACCTGCCCACGTTCTCACATTCCCACCTGCTCACCTTCCCGCTTGCCGGCGGCCCTCACCGCCCCACGGCCGCCATGCCGGCTGGTGGGTAGCGGTCGCCGGCGGCTGCGCCTTTGGGGGCCACTTCGTCGATCCGCCGCAGGTCCTCGGGGGTGAGCACGATCTCCGCCGCTTTGGCGTTCTCTTCGAGGTAACGGCGGCGCTTCGTACCCGGGATGGGGATGATGTCGTTACCCTGGGCCAGCACCCAGGCCAAGGCGAGCTGTGAGGGCGTGCAACCCTTCTTCGCCGCCATCTGGGTAATGCGCTCGACCAGGTCGAGGTTCTTCTGGAAGTTCGCGCCCTGAAAGCGGGGGTTATTCCGTCGCCAGTCGTCAGGGGCGAGGTCTTCGAACCGCCGGATCTGACCCGTCAGAAAGCCGCGGCCCAGCGGGCTGTAGGCCACGAAGCCGATGCCCAACTCCCGGCAGACGGGAAGCACGTCCTCTTCCGGGTCCCGCGTCCATAGTGAATACTCGGTTTGCAGGGCGGTGATGGGGTGAACCCGATGCGCCCGGCGGATGGTCTCCGGGCCGGCCTCGGACAGGCCCAGGAAGCGCACTTTGCCCTGTTGGACCAGTCCAGCCATGGCCCCGACCGTGTCTTCGATGGGGGTGTTGGGGTCCACGCGGTGCTGATAGTAGAGATCGATCATGTCGGTCTTGAGCCGTTTGAGGCTCGCGTCGCAGGCCTGGCGCACGTACTCCGGCCGGCCGCTGATGCCCAGGAAGGTGCCGTCCGGGGCGCGCACGTTGCCGAATTTGGTGGCCAGGATGACCTGCTGACGGCGGTCGGCGATGGCCTTGCCGACGAGGATTTCATTCTCGCCCCGGCCGTAGACGTCGGCCGTGTCGAGGAAATTGATGCCCAGCTCGATTGCCCGGTGGATGGTGGCGATCGATTCGGCTTCGTCGCCGGGCCCGTAGAACTCGGACATGCCCATGCACCCCAGGCCCATGCAGGAGACGGTCAGACGGCCATTACCGATGGTTCGCTGTTGCATACCTGTATCCCTCTATTGCCCGGTTCCGCCGGAAACGGTACAAATGCCTTTTGTCCTGTCGGTTATGGAACTCTGGAGATTCTACTCCGGAAACTCCTGTATGACACCAGGTGAACCATGAAACATCTTCTTCTTGCGGTTCTTACGGCCCTTGTGATGTGCTTGTCGGCCGGGGTGGCGCCTGCCGGAGAGCCGGCTTCACGCCCGAACATTCTCTTCGTCCTCATCGACGACATGGGCTACGGCGACCTGAGCTGCTTTGGCGGTCAGCGGGTGGAAACGCCGGCCATTGACCGGTTAGCCGGCGAGGGCCTGCGTTTCACGCAGTTCTACGCGAACGCGCCGATTTGCAGCCCGTCGCGCGTGGCCTTCACCACCGGGCAGTACCCCAACCGCTGGCGGATCACCTCGTACCTGGACAACCGGCAGGCGAACCGGCGGCGCGGCATCGCCGACTGGCTCGCCCCGGAAGCGCCCAGTCTGGCGCGGTTCCTCGCGCAGGCCGGTTACCACACCGCGCACGTCGGCAAGTGGCACATGGGCGGCCAGCGCGACGTGGGCGATGCGCCGGCCATCACTGCGTATGGCTTCGCCACGTCGCTGACCAACTTCGAGGGTTTGGGCGAGCGGCTGTTGCCGGTCTTCGAGCCGCACAAGGACGGGCGAGAGTTCGATCACGGGCCGACGCGGATGAGCGGCGAGCTGGGCGGGCCGATTCGCTGGGTTGAGCGGCACAAGGTCACGGAAGGCTTTGTGGACCGGGCTCTGAAGGAGATGAAGGCCGCCGGCGAGAGCGGCAAGCCGTTCTATGTGAATCTGTGGCTGGACGACGTACACTCGCCCTGCCAGGCCCCGCCGGGCCTGCGAGGTGACGGTTCGCCGGTGGCCAATTACCTGGGCGTCATGAAAGAAATGGACCGCCAGTTGGGGCGCGTGTTCGACTATATCCGCTCCGAGCCGAAGCTTCGCGAGAACACGATTGTGCTGCTGGCCAGCGACAACGGGCCGGAGCGGGGCCTGGGCGTGACCGGCGGCCTGCGCGGGTCGAAGGGCAATCTCTACGAGGGCGGCATCCGCAGCCCGCTGATCGTGTGGTCCGCCCGGATACCGAAGTCGGCGGCGGGGTCAAAGAATGAGAAGACGGTGTTGGCCGCGATGGATGTGGCCCCGTCGCTGCTGGCCCTGGCCGGCGTTCCGGCGCCGGAGGGGGTGGCCTTCGACGGCATGGACATGGGCGAGGCGTTGGTGGGGCGGGCCATGCCGCAGCGCGGCACGCCGATTATGTGGGTTCGCCCACCCGACCGGCCGGGGCCGAATAACAACTGGCCGGACCTGGCCATCCGCGATGGCGACTGGAAGCTGCTGGTAAATCGCGACGGCTCGCGGACGCAACTGTTCAATCTCGCGGATGATCGCGCCGAGAAGACCAACGTCGCTGACGAGCATCCGAAGATTGTTGAGCGGCTGAGCAGGCAGGTGATCGAATGGGATCGGTCTATCGCCGGTGAAGCGAAGAGCAAGTGATACAGACCTCAAGTGAATCTTGTGCGTCGTTCTGCACCGGATGGGTCGGGTTCATCAATGCACAAGTTTCACTTGGGATCGGTATGAATTCTCATTTGCGCTTCGCGAACGACCGCCGTACTCGCCCCGCAGGGGCGAAGGTCGTTAGCCAGGGGCGTAAGCCCCTGGAGGGGAGGTGAGCCCGGAGGGACGAGAGCCCCCGAAGGGGGCGGCAGATGGACATCTCTCAATCCCAAATATAACGCGGATCGTACTGAATCCCATGCCGTTTCAAGAAGCGAACGAACTCCTCCTGGAATGGAATAAGCCGGTGGTGCTCTTCTTGCGCGTCAATATACGCATGTACGCGACTGATATTCGAATAGCTCACGGTGAACGCGCCGTAACCTTCCTGCCAGGCAAACCCTTGCAGATTGTCAAAGGTCTGATGAATCCACTTGGATGAATTCGCTTTGATGTCCCGCAAGACGTCTGCCACTGAGAATCTCTGATGCAGAAACGCCAGCAGATGAACATGATCGTAGGTGCCGCCTGCGGCAAGCAAGCGCCCGTTCTCGCCTTCGATGATTCCGCCGATGTAATCATACAGGCGCTGCCGCATCTGCGGCACGATCAACGGTTCGCGGCTCTTGGTGCTGAAAATGAGGTGGTAGTGCAGGCAGGTAAATGATTGTCCCATGAGATTCCTCCCGCGATCTGTCGCCCCCGCTGGGGGCTTGTTTGGCTTTGCGCGGCAGTGTACCAGGGGCTTGCGC
This sequence comes from Phycisphaerae bacterium, assembly GCA_012719955.1. GTDB lineage: Bacteria > Planctomycetota > Phycisphaerae > UBA1845 > PWPN01 > JAAXZI01. The sequence goes on from JAAXZI010000166.1 coordinate 4,708, forward strand.
CCCTGGCTAATCACCTTGGCCCCTTCGGGGCCTCCGCATGCCCTGGCCGCGGCGGTTAGCCGGCTCAGGATGTTAATCGCTTACCGAGTGCTTGCTGGCAAAGGGGTGTGGTAACCGGTTATGGCTGAACGGTATGACAGCCGTCCCAGAGGCCGGGGGACCGGCGCCCAGTTTGCCCGTAACCCGCACAGGGGCCGCCGCTCCACCATAGTCATACAGATTCCAACTCAATCGTGGACGCTTGAAGCGTGCCAAGTGCGACAGAATCGAACGTGAAAGGCGGCTTTCTCTTTCAGCAATCGGCTTCCACCTTTCGGGCTGTCGGTCGCTGACCGCTGACCGCTGATCGCTTACCGCTGCCCCTGGCGGGGTGGGCATGTCCGACGCGGTTTGGTTTCCACATGCCCACCCGCCCGAGCACAGGCGTGTGGGCATGGCACCCGGCTGACCGCTGACCGCTGATTGCTGATCGCTCACCGCTACCCGCTGAATGCAGCATCCGCTTTACAGCACGCCCTTGGTGGAGGGCACCGACGTTTCCCGCGGGTCGAACTCGACCGCCATGCGCAGGGCCTTGCCCAGCGCCTTGCAGATGGCTTCGGCGATGTGGTGATCGTTGCTGCCGTAGAGCACGTTGACGTGCAGGTTCATGCGGGCGTTGAAGGCCACCGCGCGGAGGAACTCCTCGAGGAGCTGGACGTCGAAGCCGCCGATCTTCGAGCCGCCGTAGTGTGCGTTGTAGACGATGGCCGCCCGCCCGGAGAGATCCACCGCCACCTGGGCAAGGGCCTCCTCCATCGGCAGGATGAAGAAGCCGTACCGGCGGATGCCCTGCTTGTCGCCGACCGCCCGCGCGAGGGCCTCGCCCAGGCAGATGCCCACGTCCTCGACGGTGTGGTGATCGTCCACGTGCAGGTCGCCGCGCGCCCGGATGTCCAGGTCGAACAGCCCGTGCCGGCCGATGTGGTGCAGCATGTGGTCGAAGAAGCCGACGCCGGTATTGACGGTCACCTGGCCGGTGCCGTCGAGGTGAAGCTTCAGCTCGATCTGGGTTTCCCGGGTTTCACGCCGGATGGTGGCCTGGCGCGGGGCATTGGAAACGGTTTGATCAGGAGTCGAATCCTTCGGAGAGCGTCGTGCCAATCTAATACTCCTCGAACAACCTCAGCCCCCAACCGACAACCCACAACCGACAACCCTTACCGCCGGCACAAGTCGGTTAGCGCCGCGACCAAGGCATCGTTCTGCTCCGGCGTGCCTACGGTGATGCGCAGCTTGTCGTTCAAGCCGGGGTAATCAAAATATCGGACGAGAATCCGCCGGGCCTTGAGCGACGCGTATAACTCGCGGGCCGTGGGCTGTCCGCAGGCGGCCAGCAGGAAGTTGGATTCACTGGGCAGGCAACGCAGCCCCAGGCGGTCCAGGGCCGCGCTGAGCCGCTTGCGTTCGGAGATCACTTTCTGCCGGGTCTGCTCAAAGTAGGCCTGGTCTTGAATGGCCGCCGTCGCCGCCGCGATGGCGATCGCATCGACGTTGTAGCTGTCCTTGACCTTCATCAGCCCGCGAATCAGGTTCTCATGTCCGATCGCGAATCCGAACCGCAGCCCCGCCAGTGAATAGCCCTTGGAGAGCGTCCGCATGACCAGCACGTTCGGCCGGGTCCTAGCCAGCTCCAGGCAGTTTTCGCGGGCGAAATCCACGTAGGCCTCGTCGATGCAGAGCACGCCTTCCAGCGCGTCGGCCAGCTTGCCGATCTGCTCGGCGGGTACGAACGTGCCGGTGGGGGAGTTAGGGTTCGCCAGGTAGGTTACCCGCCCCCGGGCGTTGACCAGTCCCTCGATGGGCAGGCTGAAATCCGGCGGGAAGGGCACTTCCTTGACGATGGAGGCCTCGATGGTGGCCAGAACCCCGTAGAGGGTATAGGTGGGCACGGGGTAGACCAGGGCCGCCTCAGGACCGCTGAAGGCCCGCACGGTCATGTTGAGAATGTCATCCATCCCGTTGCCGCAGATGATGTTCTCCCGCTTGACGCCGAAGATCTTCGCCGCCGCGTCGCGGAAGAGGTTGCCCTGGGGATGCGGATACCGGCGAAGCTGCTCGGCCTGCACGCCGGCCACCGCCTTCATCACCGCCGGCGAGGGCGGGTAGGGGTTCTCATTGGTGTTCAACTTGATGACGGAAGGATCTTCCGGCTGCTCGCCGGGGGTGTAGCCTTCCATCGCCTCAATATTCGGACGGAAATAACTCATGGTCGGTTGTCAGTGGTCAGTAGTCAGTTGTGATTTTCGTTATTCGGGCTTCGACATTCGTCACTTGGGGCTATCCGCGGTTCCTCGTTCTCAAGCTCACCGACCGCGCGTGGGCGATCAGCCCCTCCGCCTTGGCCAGCGTCTCGATCGAGGCCGCATCGTGTACCAGCCCGCCAGGAGTGTATTCAATGATGCTTGTCCGCCGCAGGAAACTCAGCGACGAGACGCCGCTCCAGAACCGCGCCGTTCCGCCGGTGGGCAGCACATGCGACGGGCCGGCCACATAGTCGCCGGTTGCTTCCGGCGTGTAGTGGCCCAGGAAGATGGCCCCGGCCGAATCGATCTTGTCGGCCAGCGCCGTCGCGTCGTTGGTGGCGATCTGGAGGTGCTCGGGGGCGATCTCATTCGCCAGTTGGGCCGCCTCGTTCATGTCCCGCACGACGACAATCGCGCTGAGCTGGGCCAATGACCGGGCCGCCCCTTCGGGCTTGGGCAGTTCGGCCAGTTGCTTATCCAGCTCCTTCACCACGGCCTCCGCCAGCTCCGCCCGGTCGGTCAGCAGGATCGAGCAGCCGGGATCGTGTTCGGCCTGGGCCAGCATGTCCACGGCCACGAACTCCGGCCGGGCTGAGGCGTCGGCGATAATCACCACCTCGCTGGGCCCCGCAAACATGTCGATGTCCACAACCCCGTACAGCCAGCGCTTGGCGAGCTGCACGTATACGCTGCCCGGACCCACGATCTTGTCCACCCGGGGGACGCGCTCGGTGCCCATGGCCAGGGCGGCGATCGCCTGGGCCCCGCCCATCCGGTAGACCTCGGTGATGCCCAGTTCGCCGGCCGTGGCCAGGATGGTGGGGTGAATGTCTCCCTCATGGCGCGGCGGGGCCACCAGAACCAGTTCCTTTACCCCGGCCACCTGGGCTGGCACCGCGCAGTGGATGGCCGAGGAGGGCAGGGGGGCCGCCGCTCCCGGAACGCAGATGCCTACCCGCTTGACCGGCCGCATCCGGGAAGAAAGATGCTGGCCGCCGGGAGCCATCGGCTCCGACACGCTGGCCATGACGTGCTGTTGAAATCGCCGGACGGACTCGATGGCGTGCTGGATGGCCTGGCGCAGATCAGGGGCCAGCCGTTCGCGGGCCGCGGTGATCTCTTCGGGCTGAACCCGCACCTGCTCGGGAGCCACGGTGACCTTGTCCACCCGGGCGGTGATCTCCGAGACGGCCGTGTCGCCGCGATGGCGGACGTCCTTGATGATATCGTGCACGATCCGGGATTCGGGGGATTCGTCCAGGATCAGGCTGTCCAGCAGCAGAGGCTGTCGCAATTGCCGCAGCTCCCCGGCCGCATCAGTTTCGCTCGTGCGGATGATTCGGATCGTTGGCATGGTACTCAAAGGGCCCGCCGGCCCGCTCAAAGCCATCAGGGGTCGAAGACAAACCAGGAATTATAAAGGCAGAGGAGGGAATCGGCCAGAAGCGAGGGAGGCCGGCTCCAGGGGGGCGGCCCAGGGATTATGGTGAAACGGCCGGTCGCATCAGGGGGGGCGGGCATCCTGCCCGCCTCGAAGGCGTGCAAAATGCGCGCCTTCCGGGGCCTCGCGTCATCCCGCCACGGAGAATTGCCACACCCCGGTCGGCTCCCGGACAGGTGAAGCAGCAACAGGAAATATCCTTCGTGACCCCCAAAACGCCGGTGACGGGGGGCCACCCGTTCATCAATTCTCCGCTGGTGCTTCAGGGCCGATGAATTTCCCCGCCGGCGGAGCCACGGCCCCGTCAAGACCGGTGGCTTTCATCCAGTTCGTGATTTTGATTCGGGTCTTGTCTCCGGCCCGAGGGCCTGGCTGGTCGCTTCTTGCCGTCCAGGCGGGCATTCCCCCCCCCGGGCGCGCGAAAGATGCCATCCCCTCAGGTGGCTGCTGGCGGATGGAGGAAGGTGGGGGTGAGATCAGGCCATACGCACGCGGAGACGGCCGATCTGCCGGTTGTCGGGGCCGAGGATCTCGTGGAGCATGTCCGTGGCCGTGCAGGGCTCCGTTTGTTGGGCCGCCGGATTTCGATAGACGCAGCGCCCGGACAGGTCGTGAATCCAGACGGCGTGGGCCGAATCGTCGAAGGTTCGGGCCAGGCCGGCCAGATCCGTCGGCGACAGAATACCAGGCCGAAGCCCCAGGTCAGGATGAGAAACCATGGTCGTCATAGCGAGCGGCCTCCTTTGCCGCTGTTGGGAACCCGCTTATTGTCTGGTTATCGGAAGACTGGTCCAGCCCTCTGGAATCACTTATGCGGAATAAGCCTGTGAAATCCTCTCGGTGGCTCATGCAAATATTTGCGCTGAAGAAGGTTGTGCTTGCTGGTGGAATGGTTTTGCCGTTCGGCGGTTCCTGTTGCCAGCACTGTCCGTCGGCTATGGCAGCAGACTGATCTTCACGGCGGATGGCAAGCTCTTCCGGGAGGCGGAGGCTATAATGCAGCATGGGCCCGGACGACAAGATCTGCTACTGCTATCACGTTCCGTATCGAAAGCTCTGGAGCTATGCCCGTCGCGAGAAGCTCCAGCGGCCCAGCCAGCTTTCCGGCTGCCTGGGGGCGGGCACGGGGTGCGGCTGGTGTATTCCCATACTGAAACGCATCTTCGAGGCGGCACAATCACAACAGGCCCAAGCCCCTTCCATCGAGATGTCCGCCGAGGAGTACGCGCAGAGCCGGAAGGCTTACATTCAAAGCCAGGCACGCAAAAACAGCTTCTGAGCTTCGCAGAGAACTTCCCCTCGGCTCGTTGTGCGGATTTCATCTCCAAACGGGTGGCGCTACAGGAGTGTTCCCCGCAGCAGCAGCGAGGCGATCGAAAAGTAAATCACGATGCCGAAGACGTCCACCAGCGTGGCTACGAAAGGCGTCGATGAGACCGCCGGATCCAGGCCGAGCTTGCGCAACAGGAGAGGCAGCATGGATCCTATCAGCGTGCCGTACATCACCACGCCCACCAGGCTCAGGGCCACCGTCCAGCCGATCATGACGTAATGAGGGCCGTATCGATCCTCGGTCCCCGGCCACAACACGATTCTGATCATTGCGATCAAGCCCAACACGAGGCCCAGGGCCAGCCCTGACCCGATTTCGCGCACCAGTACCCGCCACCAGTCTTTCGTGTTGATCTCGTGAATGGCCAGAGAGCGGATGATCAGCGAGGTGGCCTGGCCACCGCTGTTGCCGCCGCTGCTGATGATCAGGGGAATAAACAGGGTCAGCACCACCGCCTGGCTGATTTCCTCTTCAAAGAAGCCCATGGCCGTGGCCGTAAGCATCTCGCCGACGAAGAGCACGGAGAGCCAGATGGCCCGCTTGCGGAACAGGGTGAAAAAGCCGGTCCTCAGATAGGGCGCCTCCAGGGTCTCGACGGCGGCCATTTTCTGCATGTCCTCGGTCGCTTCCTCCTGGGCCACGTCGAGCACGTCGTCCACGGTGACGATGCCCACGAGGTGGCCGACGGAATCCACGACCGGCAGCGCGGTGCGGTCCATTCGTCCGAACAGTTCCACCGCCTCTTCCTGGTCGTCGGTGACGTTCAGGGCGGTATACTGCCGGTCCATGAGTTGAGCGAGGGGGGTGGCGGTGGGCGACAGGATGATCTCACGCAGCCGGATCTCGTCGATCAGACGTCCCTGCGTGTCAACCACGTAGATGTAGTTGAGGGTTTCCTTGTCGCGGCCGACCCGGCGGATGTGGTCCAGCACCTCGCCAACTGTCCAGCCCTCACGAACTGCCACGTAATCGGGCGTCATGATGCGCCCGACGGATTCCTCGGGATACCCCAGCAGTTCGGTGGCGATCCTCCGCTCCTCGGGGGAGAGCAGCATGAGCAGCCGCTGGGTGACCGGCCCGGGCAGCTCTTCAAGCAGGGCGGTGCGGTCGTCCGGGTCCATTTCGTTGAGCACCGCCGCGACCTGCTCCCGGCCCAGGCTGCGCATCAGGGCTTCCTGGGCCTCCACGGGCATGTACTCGAAAATGTCGGCGGCCACGTCCCGAGGCATCAACCGAAAGAGCACCGCCGCGTCCTGCGGGGCCATGTCCGTGAAGATCTCCGCCACGCTGTCCAGAGGCAGAGTGGTGAGGGCCTTTCGCAGGTCCGCGAACTGCCGGTTCTGGATCATCTCGACAATGTCTGGTCCTACAAGTTGTCCGAGCATGGCACGCTCCCGGGATCCAGGCTGGGCGGCGAAAGAGGGCTATGTTACCCGCTTAACGAATAGTAGGGTAGGCTGGTCAGTGGCCGGTTGGCTGTCCCAAGGGAGGGCCTGGTGCAGCGGCCGGGCTCCGTACCGGCCGTTTTCCGTGTCGTGGTCGGGCCGGATATCTGGCGAAAGGGGGGGACCACCCGTTTCCCGGACAAAATGCTCGCTCCCCGTTCGGACTCACAAAGGCGGGCAGGATGCCCGCCCCCCCTGTACCGGCGAGACGCCGGTGCTGCACACACGGCTCAAGAGCCGTGGCATACACTTCCTGCGCCGCATTGGCTCACAGTCACGCACAGTGATTCAGCCTGATCGGCGATTGGGCCGGCTGATTGATGAGCGAGAACCGGCGCCGTTATGCGTGCCGCAGGGCCTCGATGGGATCCAGGCGCGCCGCGGTCGCGGCCGGATAGATGCCGAAGAAAATCCCCACGGCCAGCGCCAACCCGGCACTGATCAGAATGGTCCAGGCATGGATGATGGTGGGCCACTCCACCCACCAGGTGATCAGGAAGGCCCCGGCCGTGCCGGTGGCCACGCCGATGGCCCCGCCCACCGAACTGAGGATGAGGGCCTCGACCAGGAACTGGAAGGTGATGTCGCGGCGTTTGGCTCCCAGTGCCCGGCGAATGCCGATCTCGCGGGTGCGCTCGGTGACGGTGGCCAGCATGATGTTCATGATCCCGATGCCGCCCACCAGCAGGGAGATGCCGGCGATGCAGCCCAGGGTGATCTGTCGCTGACGTTTCTGGGCCTCGGCGATTTTGAGCCGTTCCAGCGGAACCTTGACGAGGTAATCTTTCTTGGAATGGCCGTGAGCGAGCAACTGCTGGAGCATCTGCGAGACGGGGATCACGTTTTCCAGTTCGTCCACCTGCACGTACAGATCGCTGAAGGTGCACTTGGACATCTCGCGGGAGCCGCTTCGCACCTTGAACTTCAGATCCCCGTAGCGATGATCGGCCGTGGACAGGGGAATGAACACGTCCGTATTGAGGTTGCGCTCGCTGACGCCCTTGGCGGGCGTGCCGGCAGTCTCCACCCGGCTCAAAACTCCAACTACTTTGAACGGCACGTATCCCGATCGGGGCGCGTTCACGATCAGGGTTCGTCCGATCGGATCTTCATACGCAAACAGCCGCGCCCGCACCTCGTCGCCGATCACGCACACCTGGCTGGCCTGGGCCTGGTCCACCGGCAGTAATGGCCGCCCGCTGGCGATGGTCAGGTTGATGGTGTTGAAGAGCGCCGGCTCGGTGCCCACGATGGTGGCGGGGAACTGTGTCGTTCCGTAGATGGCCTCGTAAGCCACTTCGCGAAGCGGCACCACGCGGACCACATTGGGAATCGTTCCCCGGATGCGCTGCAGATCGGCCCGGGTCAAACCGTATTCCAGAAGCCAGCTTCGCACCTCGGTTGCGGAGGTCTCCTCCGGCTTGGTGGAGGTGAGAATGATATTGTTGGTACCCAGCAGGCGAATGAGGGCCAATTCGGCCTCCGACGCGCCCTCGCCGATGGAGAGCATGCAGATGACCGCCGCCACGCCGCAGATGATGCCCAGCGCGGTCAGGAACGAGCGCAGCTTGTGCAGGTAGATGTTCTTTAAGCCCAGGCGGGTTGTCTCGAAGGCATGACTGATATACATGGTCGTCAGCATCCGGGGCTCAGCGATCCGCCGGCCGTCAGCCTCCTGGTCTGAGCTGACCGCCGATGGCCGACCGCTGGTTGCCACCTAGTCGTTTTGCACATCACTGATTACCTGTCCGTCCCTCAGCGTAATTACCCGTCGGCAGCGGGCGGCCACGTCATCCTCGTGCGTCACCATCAGGATGGTTTTCCCCTCTTTGTGCAGCCCGGCAAAAATGTCGAGGATCATGTCGCCGGTGGCGGTATCCAGGTTGCCGGTGGGCTCGTCGGCCAGAATCAGCAGGGGATCGTTGATCAGAGCCCGGGCGATGGCCACGCGCTGCTGCTGCCCGCCGGAGAGCTCCATGGGGCGATGGTGAATGCGGTGCTGCAGTCCGACCCGCTCGATGAGGCTTATGGCCTTCTCCCGGCGAAGGCGGGGCGGCACGCCCTGGTAGAACAGCGGGACTTCCATGTTCTCCAGCACGGTCAATTGCGGGATCAGGTTGAAGCTTTGGAACACGAAGCCCAGCCGCTTGCTGCGGATGTCGGAAAGGGCATCGTCATCGAGCCGCGAGACGTCGGCATCGCCGAGGATGTAACGCCCTCCGGTGGGGCGATCCAGGCAGCCGAGCAGGTTCAACAGCGTGCTCTTGCCGGAACCGCTGTGTCCGCAGATGGCGACGTATTCACCTTCCTCGAAGGTCAACGAGATACCCTTGAGGGCGGGCACTTCGACGGCGGAGCCGGGTACGCCGTAGGTCTTGGTCAGCCGATCGAGCCGCGCGAGAACTTTCCGTGGCTGGTGGCCCGGTGGACGGGGGGGCGGTGATTGAATCGACGCGGTCTTCACGTGGCACCCCCCTAGGATCGCGGACGGCTGGCTGGTGCCCCTCCGGCCGGGCGCGCGGCGGGCCGGCTCGCGGGAGCGGCGACGGCCGGCCGGCTTGCTGCGGCCTCGCGGCGATCGCGCGGCTCCTCGCCCTGAGCGTCAGGACCCTTCTCCTGCGGCAACAGCAGCTTCATCTCGTCGGTGACCGCGAGGCGGATCGTCGCCCCTTCACTGAGCCCCTCCTTGATTTCCACATACTCAGTGCTGGCCAGCCCGACCTTCACCTCCACGGGCCTGACTTTTTCGCCTTCGTCCAGGAAAACGAAGTATTTACCCCCCTTGGCGAAGATGGCCTGCACCGGCACGGCCAGAACATCCTTCAGTTCAGTCACGAGGATTTCCGCCCGGGCGGTAGCGCCGGGCTTGAGCTGAGTGAAGGTGCCGTCCAGCAGGATTTCGGTCTCGTATTCCTTCAGGTTGCGGTTGGACCAGTGACGCGCGTTGGCCAGAACGGCGATGTTGGACACATGCCCGGTGAACCGCTGCCCGGTGAACCCCTCGATTTCAACCGTGGCCGGCAGGCCCTTGGAGATCATCTCCACCTTGGCCTCGTGAACGCGCAGGACCACCTTCATCCGGGAGGTGTCGGGCAGTTCGATCAGGCGGGCGCGTTCGACGGTCTGGGCGCCCACGTTGATGCGCGGCTGGTCGTCCCATTCTTCGCGGTAGTAGACGACCAATCCGTCCGCCGGGGCCAGGATGCGGGCCTTCTGCTTCTGGTCGTGGAGCTTCTTGAGCTTGTCGACGTTCAGATCGTACTCGCTCTTCTTGGCGGCCACGTCCGCCGCGGCCTTGGCTTCGGAGGCCTGGGACGCGCGTTCCGTCCGGGCCAGTTCTTTCCGCGCCTCCTCCACGGCCGATTTTTTCTCCTCGACGGCCATGGGAATGGTGTATTTGGTGGTCACCTCCAGGGCCAGTTCGGCCTTGGCCAGCTCCATCTTGGCCTGGATGACCTCAAACTCGTCGTTCTCCAGATCCAGGCGGGTGATAAAGCCCTTCTTGTGCAGCTCGATCGAGTCCTTGAGCTTTTTCTGGGCCCGGTCGAGGATGTTTTCCGCTTTCTTGAGGGCCAGTTCGTCCGCCTGCTTGAGTTGTTCTCCGTCGCCCTTCTCGTACTTTTCCAGCGCCTGTTCCGCCAGCCACAAGGCCAGCTTGGCCTTGCTGATGTCGCTCTGGTTCTGATCCTTGAGGATCTGGAATTCCTTCTCCGCGGCTTCGTATGCGGCCTTGGTGGTGGCGACCTTGATGTCCGCGTCGCGGATCTTGTCGTCGATCTCGTCGCTGGCCAGCTCCACGAGCAGGTCGCCCTTCTTGGCGTGGGTGCCCTCCGGCACCAGCCAGATGATGGTCGGTCGGCCTTCCAGCTCGCAGCGCACGTCGGTGACGTGGGCGGCCTTGAGCTCGCCTGTTTCCTGGAGAACGATCGGGAAACTCCGGCGGGTTACCTTGAAGAGTTGAATGTCACCGGCGGCGTTGGACCCGCTCGCCCAGCGCAGGACGGCAAAAGTTCCCAGGGCAAGCACGATCGCCGCCGCGATGGCGATCAACCGCAAGCGGTTCCGCTTCGACTTCCCGGAAGATGGCGGCAAAGGTGCCCAGTCGGTCTGTGGTTCCTGGACGGGGGCCGCCTCTCGGACGTTCTCCAGCGGGCGGGGCAATACCTCGGTTGAATCGGTAACGCTCAATGATGCACCTGGACGCGGCTTAAGACAGTAACCGGAATCATAACGTCTTTCCCGGTCGGATACCAGATCTTACACGCCGGCTTCGCCCGGAGCGCGCCGCTTCGCGCTGGTCCTGGCCGGCGGTCAGGCGGAAAGCCGAAGTCGTCTCCCTGCGCCCGTTTCCGGACACGGGAAGATGCAGGGACTTCCGGCCGCCTTACCCGCCGAGACCCTCGCGCGTGGAAGCTTCTTCATCCCTGACGATTGTCATCCACCGGCCTTCGTCATCCACCCGCAAGGTTCCCGTGTCCCGGCGGAACTGGAGAATGGCCAGATTCATCTGGGCCTGCGCCGCGGCCAGACGGTTGCGGGCCGAGAGCAGGGCGTTCTCGGCCTCGACCAGATCGCGGTTGCCGATCCGGCCTCTTTCCCACTCCAGTTGGGCGGCTTCCCGACGTTGCAGTGCGAGATCGCGATTCTTAATCTGGATCTGCAGGGACAGCGCCTGCTGCTCGACCCGCCGCATGGCGCTGCGCACTTGCCGGATCACCTCGTGCCGGGCCTGCTCGTAATTGCGCTCGGCCTCATTCCTGTTAACAATCGAACGCCGCAACTGGTTGCGTTCCGCCTTGCGGTCCAGAGGCAGTTCGAGCGTCAGGCCGCCGGTGTAGACGGTGTGTTCGTCGTCGTAATGACCGATGCCACGCTGCTCCGGGCGGGTATTAAAACGCACACTGCTGGTCGCCCGCAGGTCCGGCAGCAGGTTGTTCTCGGCGATGTTGACGCCGCGCTCGGCATCCCCGATCCGGTCCAGATCGTTGAGCAGATCGAGCCGGTACTTCAGAGCGGCTGCAAGGGCCTCCTCCTCGGTGACCGCGGGCATGCGCAACGCGGCTTCCAGGGATTCTTCGGTTTTCGGGGATTGGGCGTCCGCGCTGCCCGGTTCGGAAGGCAGGGGCACGTCGATGGGCGTCTCAATGGGCATTCCGATCCGCAGTTTGAAGGCGTCCAGAGCGGTCTGGTAGGTGGTGATCGCATCCACCCGGTCATTGGTGGCCACCAGTCGTTCCTGGTCGGCACGTTGAACATCCAGCACGGATCGCCGGCCGGCAGCGAACAGGGCCCGTTCCTGCTGGGCCATGAGTTCGAAGGAGCGGACGCTCTGCTCGGTGTTGACAATCTGCTGCCGCAGCCGCTGGAGATTAAAATAGTCCTCGGCAATGTCCACTACGAGGTTACGGCGGAACCCCTCAAAAGTACGGATGGCGTAAATGAGATTGCGTTCGGCCTGGTAACGGGTCTCGAAGGCCGAGCGCCCGGCCCCGCGCAGCAATGGCAGTTCCGCGGCGATAACTGTCTGTCCGGTCTCACCTTCGGTGAGATGATCGCTCACGTTGCGGACCAGCGTGTTGATGGTTTCAGCGATGATTTCTCCGCCGTAGGGCAGTCGCTGACGCACGCCGGCCCTTGCCACGGCCTCAAAAGCGTTGTCCGGCTCCAGGGTGATGTTTCCGCGCGCGTCGGCCCGGGCCGTCTGCTGCACGGTCTGCAGCGCGGCCACTTCCCCGAAGAGTCGCGGCGTCCACAGGTGCCGTTCAAGGGTCAGGTCCAGGGCCGCCAGATAGAGCTGTTCCTTGGCGGTCTGAAATTGGCGCGAGTGCCGGAAGGCATACGCCAGCACCTGTTCGAGGTTCATCTC
>JAAXZI010000167.1 GCA_012719955.1 Phycisphaerae bacterium
CTTCCTCCCGGGCGCCATTTTTACCTTTTCTACCCCTCTTAACGATCCGATGTGAAACTGCGAGGCACGGCTGCCTCCCTGCCATGAGGAGAACAAGGATGTTCGAGTTCCGGCTCAATCTGACCATTGAAGTCGACCAAGTCGGTAATGGGCTGGCTATTCAGCAACCCGTGCCCATTCAACTGCATTACCGTGGTGGACGCTGGGCCGTGGAATGCGAGGACCCGCCGCTGGTTACGCCGCCTTGCGACCGCATGGACGAGGCGGTCGTGGCCGGTGCCCGGGCGGTCGCTCTCGAGCTCCAGGCCGCCGTCGATCACCGCCCCCTGATCATTGGTCGGATCACCCCCGAAGACGTGCCCGCCGGCTGGTTTTAGCCCACAGGGCCGAGTCTCTTGCCCGCCTCATCCGCCGAGAAACTGGTGCACTGGAAACGGCACCAGCCGGCCATCACATCCCTTTTTGCGTTTATAACTTGTTAATATTAAATCTCTTATGGTTTATTAGGCAAAATAGCATCCGCTGTTGGTTTTCCCAACATGTTACGATAGAATAACCAACAGTAGGTGGCATATGTTACGACGTCACATCCATAAAAGGCTTTTGTCCGCCTTGAGGGATGTTCCGGTCGTTGTGCTGCATGGCCCGCGCCAGGCCGGCAAAAGCACATTGGTCCAGAGCTTGTCCCCCGAGGAGTATCCTGGACGGTACGTGACCCTGGACCAACTGGCGAGTTTAAGTGCGTCCCTTCGCGACCCGGAAGGCTTCCTGGCTGGCCTGGGCACTTCGGCCATTATCGATGAGATTCAGCGGGCCCCCGATCTCCTCTTGGCGATCAAGGCCGATGTGGATCGCAATCGCCAGCCTGGCCGCTATCTCTTGACCGGTTTGGCCAACATCCTGCAACTGCCCCGCCTGGCCGACTCCCTTGCCGGGCGAATGAGAATTCTCGAGTTGTGGCCACTGTCGCAGGGCGAAATAGAGGCGTGTTTCGAAGGCTTTATTGACGCGCTCTTTGCTGAGTCCCTGCCAGACCAGGCCACGTTCGGTTTCCCGGACCCGCAAGCCCTTTGGACTGATCTTGTTCGGCGTATGATCAGGGGCGGCTACCCACCGGCCGTTTTAAGCGACTCGCTGGAGCGCGCGGATGGCTGGTTCGAAGATTATCTGAGGACCGTCCTGCTGCGCGATGTCCAGGATCTGAGCCGGATTACCGGCATAGCAGACTTCCCCCGGCTGCTGACGATCGTCGCGGGGCGAGCGGCCGGCCTGGTCAACTATGCCGAGATCAGCCGGAACACAGGCCTGAACCAGGTTACCACCAAGCGGTATTTGACCCTGATGGACACGTTGTTTCTGATCCGTCGGATCCAACCGTGGTTCACCAGCCGGGTCAAGCGCCCCATCAAATCCGAAAAGCTCTACTTCGGGGATACCGGTCTGTTGGCTCACGTGCTGGGGCTGGATGCGGACCGTCTCGTTGCCAACCGCGATCTGGCCGGCACGCTGCTGGAGAACTTTGTCGCACTCGAAGTGATGAAACAGCGGACCTGGTCCCGGACCCGGCCGGAAGTCTTGTACTTCCGCGATCAAAGGGGAGTCGAGGTAGACCTTGTTCTCGAAGCGCGTGGTGGCAGGGTTGTGGGCGTGGAGGTCAAGGCTGCGGTGACGGTCACAGCCGATGACTTCAAAGGCCTGCGCGCTCTCGCCGAAGCCGCCGGTGAACACTTCCACCGCGGCGTCGTCCTTTACACAGGGCACGAGGTGCTGCCCATGGGCCCGCGCCTTCACGCTGTGCCGGTGCCCGCAATTTGGCAGATGCAGGCCACATAGGATCCCAAAACACGCCTGGCGCGGATAAATTCCCAACCTGAAATTTGACTTGGTCCATTTCTGGTGTATATTGATACTTGCTATGTTCTTTGTCCTCTCTACGTATTCTCGACTACAAGTATCACGCTAGTAATCTGCGGTGATGCCCGCTTGCCGTTGTGGCACTGCGCGCTCAAAAGAGTGAGCTATTCCACGGTATGGCGGGGTTTTTGCCGCCTGTCCGGTGGTAGCGGTCTGTGCATCAGGGTTTGTCCTGTTGCCTTCATTCCGCCGGCGCGCCCAGGGTGCGCGCCGTTCGAAGAGAGTACGTTTTCAGGAAGAAAATCATGGATACGCAAGTGATTCAAAGGGATTTTGAGGCCATTGGCGCCCGTGTTCGGCTGGAGCGGCCGCGCCCGGTTTTCGGGTGGGCCAGCGGGCGCCCGCCGGCCGGTCCGCTGTCTATTGACGTGCGAACCGACCGCCACGGCGAGTACTTCGATATTCGCGTGGAACCGACTGCGGTCGAGGTTGACGTCGTTGACGTCCAGCCGTAGAGCCGCCACCTGCTCCTGCTCGCCCGCCTGGACGGCGGCGAGCGGAAAGACAAGTTCCTCTGCGGCCACGACGAGCGCTCGTGGTTCGTTGCGGCCGTGCCCGATTGGCGTGGTGTTTCCAATGTGCGCACCGCGCTGGAAGCGCTCAAGCCACGGGCCGTGCGTGCCGCTCAGAGGCGTCGGCGCGTGCGTTTCAAGGATTGGGTTCGCCGGCACACGGCGGCCTACATCCGTCAGGGCGAGTGGTTTTTCCTCCCCGCGCCCGGGCTGACCGCCGCGGCTCAGTTGTTGTTTCACAATGAGCCGCTCCGCCGCGGCGGGGGCAAGCCGCACATCTGCGAGGAGCTCTACCGCGTCGGCGGCACTACCGTGTACGTGTGTGGGCGATATCCGAACGGCCTGACCGAGCGGGAATACCACGACCTGCTCACGCGCCAGCCGATGGCTCGTAAGTGGACCTGGCAGCTCATGCGTCGAGCCCCGCGCGTCTATGTGCGGGGGCGGATCCGGCACGCGGATCATAAGACCGTCGTGCTGCCGTTCTGGCACGAGGTGCAGATGAACACGGAGACTCAGTCGCGGGCCATGCGCAACGTCGCATTCCTCGACTGATATTCCGGATGAAAGCTCCGGCCGCCCGGGCGGTCGACATTTTGGCGATCCGCGCCGCGCGGTAGGCTATGCGCGGTGCCCTCATGCCCGTTCTTCTGGCCATCGATCTTGGCATCCGGACCGGCCTGGCTGTCTACGGCCGTGATGGCCGGCTGCGCGCCTACCGGTCCCACAACTTCGGCAGCGCCGCCCGGCTGAAGCGCGGCGCTCCACGCGTGCTCGACGAATGGCCAGAACTGGCCCTGCTGGTGCTGGAAGGTGGCGGCCCGCTGGCCGACCTTTGGGCCCGCGAGGCTGACCGGCGGGGCATTCCCGTCCGCCGGGTCGCCGCCGAGGATTGGCGAACCCGCCTGTTCTACCCTCGCCAGCATCGCAATACCCGGCAGGCCAAGGGCAGCGCCGACGAGCTTGCCCGCCGGGTCATTGAGTGGTCCGGCGCGCCGCGCCCCACGTCGCTCCGCCACGACGCGGCCGAGGCCATCCTCCTGGGTCTGTGGGCCGTGCTTGAAGCCGGCTGGCTCCCTGCGCTTCCCGCTCCACTGCGCCCCTGAACGAGTTGACGACCCACACGACCGCGTCTCCCCCTCAGTCCTCACTCTCCGCGTCCCCGCATCGTAGTGGTTGGGCCAGGAGTCATCGGTGTGCCGGTCCCAGCCGCCTCTCAATCCACCCGGGTCAGGACCACCCGTGCCACGTAGACAGGGACCGTCCCCTCCTCGCTCAGCGGGGTGGGGACGCCACAGCAAAGGAAGTACTCCGGCTGGCCGCTCTGGAAACGCCGCCGCCCCTCGAGTTTCGTTGTGTTGAAGGTGGGAAGCCGCATACCCTCGGTGACTTTCACCGACGATTCGCCGATGTGGCAAGTCTCCAGTTCGGCCTCCAGGTCGCACACCCACCCGCCGCTGCTGCGCTTCCACCGGGCTGGTTCTGTCTCAAATTTCATGCCTATATTCCCATAGCTGAAGCTTGGAACAATGCGCCCGATGCTGTTCACTTGGACGTCCCGTAATATGGGCACCCGCTCGCCGACCGAGATCTCCTGCTCTGAAGCCAAGTCCAAAACGGTCTGAAAGTCCGCAACCTGATGGGCGCTGCCGTACTCGCCTAGCCGCCGCAGAATCTCCTCCCCGCTGGGCGCCTGGGCAATCAAGGTATTGAGTTCCGCCTTTTCGATCTTTTCACGCTCGGCGCTGAGCACGAAGACCTGCAGGTTTATCAGGGCCTGATGAGCGTTGGATGGATCCGCCGCACGGGTTGGGGCGGCCATCGGCCTGGCAATCAGTCGGGCGACATGCAGCCGGCCAACGGCCAGCTCCGGGTCGCCGATGGGTAGCGGCTTGTCCTGAAACTTGAACAAAACGGGTTTGCCCGCTGGAGCCTGTAGTGTCCGCTCCAGTTCGACTGGCCTGGCGGCTTGCTTTTCCTCAACCCCCAGGTCGGGCACCGCCGAGCCGTGCATTGTCCCATTCATTCGCAACTCGGCTCGATCCTTCTTCCAGGCGCCGGAAATCTGCAGTTTGACGCCCTGTCGGCGGTAAGAGACTTTGACATTAGATTGGCCACGCGTGGCCGTGGGAATCTGGGTCTCGATTTTCACCTCGGTCGGGAGGGATAAATCAACCTGCCCCTCTATATTCATAACCAGCGCGCCTTTGCGGTCTGTCCCCGCCGGTTTCGTGAATAGCTCCTCGGCGGTCATCTTCTCCAGGTCGGCGAGCGGTCCATGTACTTCAGTGATCTGCAGTTCCAAATCTGTGAGCTGCGGGCGCAGCGTGGTCCGATCCGCGGATTCAGCAGCAGAATTGTGTGTCTGCGCCCACAGGTGGCCCCCCAGCAGCCCGAGGATGCAGCATGACCATCCCAGACGACTTAAACTTCGGTACAGCATAGAAATGACTCCTTCTCCGGGGATGAGTCCTCGCGGCTGGCCTCCTTCCTGTATACTGGTCAGTCAGGCGGTAAGTTGCGGGGACCAACGGAAGCACCAGGCGGAGATGACTCCCCGACCGATCACCGGTCCGCCATGCTCTCCCGCGAGCATCTCAGGAAAGTTGTAGAGGTGAAAAAAGCTCCTGCAAAGCCGGACTCGTAGCCTTCAGAAAGACACGATCAAAGATTTAAAGTATTAAATATCAGCCATTTACAGCCTTCGGCGACGCCGCGAGCCCCGCTATCCAGCCCCGTCCGTAGGTAGTGGGCTGCGCGCTTCAACGGGATCCTGGCCAGGGCGGAAGGGGCCGGTGGGGTCAAGCGTGCTTCTGTTCGGATCGTTCGTTTTTTCACGATATTTCAATTGACTCGGCTGTCACACATCGTGTAAAAAAGTACGAGGGATCGTGCCGAAATGGTACGAACCCATTAACTTTGCGCCTCATGAACGACACGCGAAGCCTTTGTACGGCTGTGATCAAGACACCTTCGTTTAAGGTGTGGCGTGCAGCCGCCCAGCGGGCTCCGATAAGTAAGGGCGGGCGATATGAGCATCAAACCAGCACCTTCGTGTACCTACACCCCCGGCGACGAGACCTGCTTTCGCACCGACTGCCAGATCAAATGCATGCGGAACTATCAGGACCAGCTTGACTGCGATATTCCGCTGGTCACGCAGACTGTGAAACCGCGGCCCCAGCAGGTTCACTGGCTCAAGGCCCATCTCGGCTTTCGCAAGCATCTGGCTCGCTGACCCTCGGGGCGAAGCCCGGTCGCGCGGCTGGTTACATCACCCCGTCCCCCAGAGGGGCCGGTAGGGGGGAATGGTCCAACCAGGCGATGTGCCTTCGACCGCGATCCTTCATGCCGGGGCGATCCAGAACGATTGAGAGATTACGAACCAACGAAAACCCGCGGGGGCGATGGAGTGGTTTGCCGCTCCATCGCCCCCGCGGGGCATTCATGATGACCTGTGACTCTTCTTCCGGGCCAGGCTTTGCGAACAGCTTCTTGCCGCGATTTTTCGCCCGGGTTGGCCGTGCTTCCCGGCCATCACTGTGCTTGCGGCACGCACGTGAATGCGCCCGCGGCCCGTCAGAGGACCACTGATGACAGCCGGAAGTTGACCAGCCAGGCGACCTGCTGTCGCTCGTATTCGGCCAGTCCCAGCGTCAGGCGCTCAAATTGATTTCGAATGCTTTCCCGTGCGTTGTTGTCCCGTCCCCGGTTGGCTTCCACGATTTGATTGACAATGAGGTTGACATCCACAGTTCGGGACATTGGGTGACTCCTCATGCTTCTTTCCGGTTCTCCGTTGCTGCCGTCAACCCAGTATATTCCTCCGGAGCATGAGAGTCTGTCCCGAAAATACCCTAATGCCGTGGTATTTGGGTGATTTCATCGGGCCTCCAAAAAGCTTCATCCGCGCCCCCTCGATTACCGGACGGAATTGTGTATGCTGGTGCCCGGCCCTGTCCGGCGCGGGTTCGGCCGGGCCGGTAAGCATTTTTCAACCGCGCCGCTTCTTTCCGTCAGCGGCGCCTTTGGACCCGGGAGAAGACATGGTGAACGCGCAGAGAATTCTTATTGGAACCGTCGGCATCTCGATACTGGTCACCGCCGGTTGTTCGGCATGGCGTCCGGGGTTCGCCTCCGCTGCGTCAGGGACGGTCGCCGTCCTGGACGACGTGAAGCCCGCCCGGCTTCGTTGCGAATATCTGGTCAACCCCCTGGCGATCAATACGTCCCAGCCGCGTTTGAGCTGGATCATCGAATCCGAAGGTCGCGCGGTCCAGCAGAGCGCCTATCAGATCCTGGTCGCTTCCAGCCCCGAGATCCTGGCCCAGAATCAGGGCGATCTCTGGGACACCGGCCGGACGCCCTCCGACGAGTTCCATCAGATTGTCTACGCCGGCAAGCCGCTTCAGTCCGGCCAGGAAGTCTACTGGAAAGTCCGCGTCTGGACCCGCAGGGGGATGGGCGCCTCCTCTGCCGGACAGGCCGATATTGTTTCCGACTGGAGCGCCCCGGCCGCGTGGCGCATGGGTCTGCTCACCCCGGCCGACTGGAAGGCCAAGTGGATCGGCGCGCCCGGCACTGTTCCTGAAGGCCGTCTGCCCCGCCGACCGTCGCCGGTCCTGCGCAAGGAATTCGCTCTCAAAGCCCCCGTCAAGCGGGCCCTGGTCAGCGCCACGGCGTTGGGCGTCTATGAGCTGCGCCTGAATGGAAACCGCGTCGGCGACCAGATCCTCGCGCCCGAATGGACGAACTATCACAAGCGCATCCAGTACCAGACCTATGACGTCACCAACCTGCTGCGGCAGGGCGACAACGCGGTCGGAGCGACGCTGGGCGACGGCTGGTATGCCGGACGCCTGGGCATCTCCTTCATCCTGGGCGATAAGAATGACCCCGTCCGCGGCTTTTACGGCAAGCAGCTCGGCCTGCTTATGCAGCTCGAGGTGGAGTATGCCGACGGTTCCAAAGAGTTGATCGTCACCGACAACACCTGGAAAGTCACCACCGACGGTCCCATCCGCATGTCCGACATCCTGGACGGCGAGACCTACGACGCCCGCAAGGAGATGCCCGGCTGGGACGGCCCCGGCTTTGATGACTCCAAGTGGGGGCCGGTAGAGGTTTTGCCCGCTCCCAAGGCCGCCCTGCTCGCCCAGTACAACGAACCCATCCGTATTACTCAGGACATCGTCCCCGTTGCTCTCACCGAGCCCAAGCCGGGCGTCTACGTCTTCGATCTGGGCCAGAACATCGCCGGCTGGTGCCGCATCCGCGTCCAGGGCAAGCCGGGTGAGCCCATCACCCTCCGCCACGCGGAGGTGCTCAACGCCGACGGCACCTTGTATCTGGACAACCTGCGGGTCACGCCGGCCGAAAACCACGGGGCCCGTGCCGAGGACCGGTACATCCCGCGCACCGACGGCGAGGAAGTCTGGGAGCCGCACTTCACCTATCACGGCTTCCGTTACGTGGAAGTGACCGGCCTGCCCAAGAAGCCCGGCCTGCTGGCCGTCACCGGCCGGGTGCAGCACTCGGCCCCGCCGCCGGCCGGCAGCTTCGAATGCTCCAGCCCGCTGCTCAACAAGCTCATGGCCAACATCGTCTGGACCCTTCGGGATAACCTGCCCAGCGTCCCCACCGATTGCCCGCAGCGCGACGAGCGCATGGGCTGGATGGGCGACATGCTGGTCTTCGCCCAGCCGGCCTGCTTCCTCCTGGACATGGCCGCTTTCTTCACCAAGTGGACGCAGGACATTCGCGATGATCAGGCGGACGACGGCCGCTATCCCGACTTCGCCCCGCACCCCTTCAACCCCAACCAGCGCTTCAGCGGCGCGCCTGCCTGGGGCGACTGCGGCGTGGTCGTTCCCTGGCGCACGTACCAGAATTACGCCGACAAGCGCATCCTCGAAATCCACTTCGAGTCCGCCCGCCGCTGGGTGGACTGGATCCACAAGCACAACCCCAATCTGCTGTGGCAGAAGAACCGCAACAATGATTACGGCGACTGGCTGAACGGCGACACGCTCAAGCTCGAGATGTTCGGCTTCAAGTCCGGACAGGCCGAAGTACCCAAGGAGGTCTTCGCCACCGCCTTCTTCCAGCAGTCCGCCGACCTGGTTGCGCGTATGGCCGACGTCATCGGCAGGAAGGAAGAGGCCGCGAAATACCGCAAGCTGGCCGATGACATCAAGGCCGCCTTCCAGAAGGCCTACATCAGCCCTGAAGGCGAGGTGAAGGGCAACACCCAGTCGGCCTACGCCCTGGCCCTCAACCTCAATCTCATGCCCGACCAGCTGAGGGAGCGGGCCGCCCAGCGCATGGTGGAGCGCATCGACGCCTACAAGGGCCACATCTCCACCGGCTTCCACACCACGGTCATGCTCATGAACGAGCTGACCCGCAACGGCTACGACGAGGTGGCCTACAAGCTGATCAACAACACGACCATCCCCTCCTGGGGCTACACCATCGACAAGGGTGGCACCACCGTCTGGGAGCGCTGGGACGGCTACGTCGAAGGCCGCGGCTTCCAGGACCCCGGCATGAACTCCTTCTGCCACTACGCCATCGGCTCGGTGGGCGAGTGGATGTACAGGGCCATCCTGGGCATCAATCCGGATGACAGCCAGCCCGGCTATCGCCGCTTCATCCTCCGCCCGCGTCCCGGCGGGGGGCTGACCTACGCCCGCGGCAGCTATGATTCCATCTCCGGCCCCATCGTCAGCGCCTGGAGCGTGGAAGGCGATACGCTTTCGCTGATGGTTCAGATCCCGGCGAACACGACGGCCACCGTCTACGTCCCCGCCACGGACGCGGCTAACGTCGCCGAGAGCGGCATGCCGATCACGGGCGAAGTCGAGGGCCTGAAGTTCGTGCGGATGGAGAAAGACACGGCCGTTCTGGAGATCGGCTCAGGCACCTACTGGTTTACCTCGAAGGGCTTCAAGAAGCCGTAAACTGCTTTTGCAAAGGAAGCTCTTACATGGGGGGCGGGCATCCTGCCCGCCTCCGCCAATCAATCGGTAACGACAGCGGCCGGCCCAGTGCCGGCCGTTTTCATGCGCGATCCGTGAATCAAGGAGATCCTACCCGTCCAAATTCCCGAGGTGGTGAGACGATGCAGGCGGCGTGAGACCCCTCACCAGCCTCTCCCCCCGCCCCGGCCGGGGCGGGGACTTGTGCGCCGGGCACTCGCAACCACCAGTTCCGCTTCGCTGCACTGGTGGCTACTCTCACCTGGCCCCTCTCGGGGCCACGGGCGATGACCTGAGCGACAAACCCATCTCCAGCCCCAGACGCACTCCGGCTTTAGCCGGGCTTGCTCACCATTGCGGATTTGGTTTCGCAAAAGTCATTAATGCCCTTCCTCCCAGTGTGGTCATGTGGCTCACCCATTGGGCTCATTGTGCCCACCCACAACGGACTAAAGGACTACTGACCCAACAACTGACCACTGACCAACTCCCCTGTTCCCCAACCGCCCCCCGTCTCATACAATCCCTTTTTCCGCCCGCTGGGCGGATGGGTGGGGTCCGCCGTGCGCGACGGGCTCTCGAAATTAATGTAACTCCTTGTCTAAGAGCACTTAAGATGTCATCGCTCGACCAACTCGCGTCTGTGTATGAACCTCGGGCCGTGGAGCCCGAAATCTATGACTTCTGGACGAAGGGCGGCTATTTCCATGCCGACCCGGCCGACCCGCGCACGCCTTACGTCATCGTTATTCCGCCGCCCAACGTCACCGGGGCCCTGCACGGCGGGCACGCCCTCAACAATACGCTCCAGGATATCCTCATCCGCTGGCACCGCATGCGCGGCTTCAACACCCTCTGGATGCCGGGGACCGACCATGCCGGCATCGCCACCCAGGCAGTCGTCGAGCGCACCATCTTCGAGAAGGAAAAGAAGACCCGCCATGACCTCGGCCGTGAGGAGCTGGTCCGGCGGATCTGGGACTGGAAAGAGGCCTACGGCAATCGCATCATCGAGCAGCTCAAGCTCATGGGCTGCTCCTGCGACTGGGAGCGCACGCGCTTTACGTTGGATGACATCTGCGCCCGGGCCGTGCGCCATACCTTCTTCCGCATGTTCAAAGACGGCCTCATCGTCCGCGGCAAGCGCCTGGTGAACTGGGACACGCATCTGCAGACCGCCGTCGCGGATGACGAGGTCTATCACGAGAAGGTTAAGGGGAACCTGTGGCATATTCGGTACCCCCTCAAGGACAAAGGACCAGGAACCAAGGACCAAGGACAAGTTGAATACCTTATCGTTGCCACTACGCGGCCGGAGACCATGCTTGGTGATACGGCCGTGGCCGTCCACCCGGACGACCCGCGCTACAAGCACCTGATTGGCCGGACGGTCATCCTCCCGCTGGTCAATCGCGAGATCCCCATCATCGCCGACCCGATCCTGGTGAGCATGGAGTTCGGCACCGGCGTCGTGAAGGTCACCCCGGCCCACGACCCCAACGACTACCAGTGCGGCCTGCGCCACAATCTGCCGATGATCAACATCCTCACCCCGGACGGCAAGATCAATGAGAACGGCGGTCCCTTCGCGGGGATGGACCGCTACGCCGCCCGCAAGCGGGTGGTGGCCGAACTGGAGGCCCAGGGGCTGCTCGAAAAGGTCGAGCCCCACGAGTCCGAAGTCGGCCACTCCGACCGCAGCAAGACGCCCATCGAGCCGTACCTGTCGGATCAGTGGTTCGTGCGCATGGGCGACCTGCCGGCGGAGGAGGCCGAGAAGGTGGAAGGGCTGCGCGGCAGCAGCGGCCTGGCCCAACTGGCCATCGACGCCATCTGCACGCAGCAGCACGCCTCCGTCGAGGAGCGCAAGGCCTGCGGCAAGGTCCACTTCTTCCCCGAACGCTACGCGAATACTTATCGCGACTGGCTGGCCGAGAAGCGCGACTGGTGCATCAGCCGGCAACTCTGGTGGGGGCATCGGATACCAGTGTGGTCACGCACCTTCGAGCTCACGGAGGAGAACTGGACGGGCGAGTTTCTCCGAGTGGGGATGGATTCTCTGCTGGAGGGCAACTGGTCGCGTGACGGCGTCGATCTGGCGATCCGTATCGTGCGCGAGGGAACTAACGACGTTATCACTGATCCGCGAAAGACCTTTTTCCCGGTTACCCGCGAGACTGAAGGTACCTACCGCTTCTATGTTTGTCTGCGGGAAGATAACCCCGAGATTGAAGGGTTGTTGCACAAGGCCGGCTTCGTCCAGGACCCCGACGTCCTCGACACCTGGTTCAGCTCTGCCCTCTGGCCGCATTCGACGCTGGGTTGGCCCGAGGACACCGCTGAAATGCGCCGGTACTACCCCGGCGACGTCCTGAGTACCGCCCGCGAGATCATCACCCTGTGGGTGGCGCGCATGGTGCTCACCGGCCTCTACAACGTCGGCAAGGTTCCATTCCACGACGTCTACATTCACGCGGTCATCCAGGACGCCCAGGGCCGGCCGTTCAAGAAGACCCTCGGCAATGGTTTTGATCCCGTGGACATCATCGAGATGTACGGGGCCGATGCCCTGCGTTTCACCATGGCCAGCGTGGCCACCGAGACGCAGGACATCCGCATGCCCATGAAGAAGGTCAAGCTCAACGGCGGTCGGGAGCTGCAAACCTCCGAGCGTTTCGAGCTCGGCCGCAACTTCTGCAACAAGATCTGGAACGCGGCGCGCTTTGCGTTCATGAACCTCGAGGGGCAAGCATCAGATGCGCAGCCCGCCGACTCCGCAACGGCCCCATCCGCCGTTGACCGGGCCGCGTTGCCCATTGAGGACCGCTGGATGCTCTCGCGCGTGAGCCGCGCGGCCGTCGAGGTCCAGGACGCGCTGGCCAAGTTCAGCTTCAGCCGGGCGGCCACGCTGGCCCGCGATTTCTTCTGGGACTCGCTCTGCGACTGGTATCTGGAACTGGTCAAATCCCGCATCAAGGAGAATCGTCAGGCCGCCGAAGCCAGAATGGTCCTGGCCTTCGCCCTCGATCAATCGCTGCGGTTGCTGCACCCGTTCGTGCCCTTCATCACCGAGCGGCTCTGGAAGCAGCTTAACCAGGCGGCCCCCCGGCGCGGCATTCCGGGCCTGATTGAGCTGGACACCGGGAAGCCGCTGATCGTCTCCGCCTATCCGCCGGTGGAGGGCTGGCCGGCGCTCAACGACCCGGCCGTGGACGCGGTTTTCGACGACCTCCAGACCGCCACCCGCGCGGTCCGCGAGATCCGCTCCACGCAGAACGTCCCGCCGAAGAATCCGGTGAACGTGATCATCAAGGTTCCGGCTGACCGGGTCGAATCGCTGCGCCGCGAGGCCCATGTCATCAAGCGCATGGCCCACGTCGGCGAGCTGACCATCGATCCGCAGGCCACCCGGCCCAAGAACGCCGCGACCCTGGTATTCGGGGACATGCAGATCTTCGTGCTGGATGTGATCGACAGCGCCGCGGAGCGCAAGCGCCTCGAATCCGAGCTGGCCAACATCGACAAGCAGGTGACGGCCATCAACGGCAAGCTGTCCAATGAAGGCTTCGTGAGCCGCGCCCCGGCCAACATCGTCCAGGCTGAGCGCGATAAACTGGCCAACCTGCAGGCCCGCCGCGAGGTGGTGCTCAAGACGCTGGCCGAGCTGTAAAAAGAGAATCGACCGGTTCGTCGGATCGGTCCGATCCGTCCGATCGGTCTGATCATACTGTCGCGGGACATGCCCGAAGGGCAGCGCGGGCGTGCAGGACAACGGATTACTGATACGGTTTCCGTGGGGAACTTAGGCAGGCCCTTGCCTTGTTGTTGGTCGCTGTGTTGTAGACCGTTGAAATCTTCGCGCCCCCGCCTCTGAAGAGGCGGGGCACCCGCGCTCGGCAGGACGGCATAAAAAGAATAAGAACGGGGTATTCAGCGTGGGGTGGCCCAGGTTCTCCGAACCTGGGCTCACGATTTCATGGGCTGTGAGTAGAGCGAACACTCATGCAGAGGAGAAGTCACTGACGCACAAATCATGAGCCCACCTTCGCAGAAGGTGGGCCACCCGGCAGGGCACCCACGAAGGAGAAATGGAAAGATCGACGGCTTGGCCCGTCTCTCCATCTCTCACACTCTCCATCTACTTCTTCTTGCCGTACACTTGTTCCGGATCGACCAGGCGCTGTGCGCAGGTCTCCCACTCGCCGGCGGCATTGAGTTTCCGGAAGAAGCAGTTCTTATACCCTTCGTGACAGGCCGCCCCGTGCTGGCGGGCTTTGATGAGAATGGTGTCCGCGTCGCAATCGACGTAGATGGCGGTGATCTCCTGCACGTGCCCGCTGGACTCGCCCTTCATCCAGTATTTCTGCCGCGAGCGCGACCAGAAGTGGGTCTTGCCCGTGCGGATGGAGTCGGCCAGGCTCTCCTTATTCATGTAGGCCATCATCAGCACTTCGCCCGTATCGGCGTCCTGGACGATGGCGGGAACCAGGCCGTCGCCCTTGGCCCAATCAATCTGCTCAAGACCTTGCATTCCATAAACTCCCAAGCGATCAGCCCGAATACTGTCGCGAGGGCCGAATGATAACGCATCCGCCCTGATCGTGAAAGGCGTGCAGGTCCGCCCTCTGGGCCACGGGTCCGCGACAACCTCGACCGAGCGGAGAACCACCCATTCTGAGCCCGAAGAGCAAGCGGAAATACTGAGCCCGAAGCGCCAGCGAGGGATCGGCGAGGCCCACTCAGCAGTGCCTTGCTTGCGCTTCGGGCTCAATTGACAGCCCTTTGGGTTCCCTCGCTGGCGCTTCGGGCTCAAGCGGTTGCTCGGGCTCAAGTGCCGGGGCATACGCCGCCGGCCTCAGGGCGTTCTGAATTCCGGTGCGATCGCCGCCAGGATGGCCGACTGGCCCGCTTCATCGCTGATCTTGCTGAGCAGACAGTGGCACGTGCTCGGATCGGTGAAATGCACCAACTGCCACGGCCCGACTTCGACCCGCTGTCCCTCGCGTCCGGCTACATGGCACTCAGATTCCCGGTGGATGCCCAGCCGCGTCTGGCCGATGGGGGGGTGGAAAAAGACCACCAGCGGCTCGTTCGCCCGCCGGTAACGGGCCACCACGCCGTCGGCGGTCCCGAATTGCACCCGGTAGACCGCTTCCCGCTGGTACCCGCCGGGCAGCTCCTGCGGCAGCCGGAAGCTCAAGCCGGGTGCGGCGGCCGACGCCGCCTCGGGGGTGATGCGTTCCGCCGAGTAGTGTCGCAAGAAGCGATCCACCGCCGCATCCGCGTCCTGGGCCACACCGTCCAGCAGCACCGAATAATCAATGCCGGCTGCCTGGGCCTTTTGGGCCGATTCATGGGCCAGGAACGCCACAGTGACGCCGCCCCCGATCAGCAAACCCAGACTCGCCGCGGCCGCAATCGGCCGGCGCCAGAAGCGCGCGGGCCAGCCCCGCCGGCGCGATGGATGGGGCCGGTGAGCGGTTTGTGCGGCTGGTGGCCTCAGCCGTGCCTCGATGCCAGCCCACAGGTTCGGCGGGGCCTGAACGCCGGACGGCCCGGCAGCCATTTCCAGTCGCCGGACCAGGGCCTCGAGCCGATGCAACTCTGCCGTGCACTCCCGGCAGTCGCGAAGATGCTCCTGGAGGGCGTAGACCTCCCCGGCCGGCAGCTCGCCGTCTACATACCAGCCCAGTTTTTCGCGAGCGCATGCGCAATCCATAGGTCACCCGTCCAGTCCTTGCCGCCGCTTCCCTTTCCTTCTCCTTAGATGCCTCGGCTCCGTGCTCTCTTCAGGCTAATCCGGCGGATCCGTCGTACCCAGATGCGCTTCCAGCATTCGGCGTGCCCGGTTGAGCCCTGAGGCCACCGTTCCCGCGGGCTTGCCGACCACCTCGGCAATCCGGGCGTAATCCAGCCCCTCGAAGTAGCGCAGCACGATCAACGTCCGTTCTTCCTCCGGCAGTCGCTCTAATGCCGCCCGCACGTCCATTCGCAGGGCCGTGGTTTCCTGCTCGCCTGTTTCGGCCTCCGCCGGCCGGGGGAGCTCTTCCCGCAGAAGCTCATCATGCCGCTTGCGCCGCCGGAAGTACTGCTGAGCTTCGTTCACGGCGATCCGATAAATCCAGGTACTCAGGCTGGAGGCCCCCTCAAACCGGTCCAGGTTCTGGAAGACGCGAATGTAGGTGTCCTGGGTGAGGTCGGCTGCCGTCTCCGGATCCTGTGTCATCCTCAGCAGCAGTCGGTAGACCGGGTCTACGGTCTGTGCGTACAAGGCCCGCTGGGCTGCCTGGTCGCCGCGAAGGCATCCCTCGATGAGCTGTTGCTCGCTCAGGCGTTCTTGATCGTCAAGGCGAATCATTCCAATCCAGCCGGTCCGGGCTCCCCAGCATAAGTGCCCCTTGTGCCGGCGACAAGGCATCTTCGATGAAGACAGGTGAAGGAATCGGCCGCCTCGTGCATCGAACAGATGTGGCTGGAATTCCCGGCCTGATTGCAAGGAGCGAGAACGGTCGCCATGACCCCCTATTGCCGGAAAGGTTACACGTGGCTGGTGGCGCTGTTTACCCTGCTGGGGCTGGCGGGCGGCATGGCTCTGGGCGTCTGGTACGCCCGTCGCCAGCCGGGGCCCGCCGTCGGTGCTGCCGCCGGGGAGGGCGAGCAGCTTTACACCTGCGGCATGCATCCCCAGGTCATTCAGAAGGGGCCGGGCATCTGCCCCATCTGTAACATGCAGCTCACCCCGCTTAAGGCCGGCGGGGAGAGCGATTCCACGGCCAGCCTGGAACGCCGGGTGCTCTACTGGCGATCGCCCATGAACCCCAACGAAGTCTCCGACCAGCCCGGCCAGGACTCCATGGGGATGGAGTTGGTCCCGGTCTATAGTGCGGAGGGCGAATCGCCCGGCGGCCATACGGTTCGCATCGACCCGATCACGGTTCAGAATATGGGCATCCGTACCGCCCCGGTGAAACGCGGCCGGCTGACCAAGACCATCCGCACCGTCGGCCGGGTGGCTTACAGCGAAGAGCTGGTCACCTACGTGAATACCAAGTTCGACGGCTGGATCGAGAAACTCTATGTCAATCAGACCGGCCAGCACGTCGAAAAGGGTGCTCCCCTGTTTGACATCTATTCTCCCAAGCTCTACCTGGCCCAGGAGGAGTTCCTGTCCGCCGTGCGCGGCGCCCGGGCCATGTCCTCGACCAATTCGTCGTGGAATATCGATGACGGGCTGGTGGCCGCCTCGCGCACCCGCCTGCGCCTGCTGGACATCAGCGATGACCAGATCGACGCCATCGCCGCCTCTGGACGGCCGCGCCGAAGCCTGACCATCTATTCTCCCGCCGGCGGCATCGTCACCGAGAAGGAGGCGCTGGTCGGCAAATACGTTGAAACCGGCGCCAAGCTCTATACGGTCGCCGATCTGTCCAAGGTCTGGGTCTACGTGTCCGTGTACGAATACCAGCTCCCCTGGGTGCGCATGGGCCAGACGGCCACCATGTCTCTGCCCTACACCCCGGGCAAGGAGTATCACGGGCGGGTGGTCTACATCTATCCCTACCTGGAAGAGCAGACGCGCGTGGTGCGTGTGCGCCTGGAGTTTGACAACCCCGGCCTGGATCTCAAGCCCGACATGTACGCCACGGTGACCCTGCGCAGCGAACTGGATCGCGAAGCCCTCCTGATCCCCCGTGAGGCCTATATCGACTCCGGCGTGCGCAAGGTAGCCTTCGTGGACGCCGGCGAGGGCAAGTTCCAGCCGCGCGAAATCCATGTCGGGGTGGAGGCCGAGGAGGGGCTGGTGGAAGTACTGTACGGCCTCGATGAAGGCGATCACGTGGTGACCAGCGGACAGTTCCTGCTCGATTCTGAGAGCAAGCTCCAGGAAGCGGTGGCCAAAATGCGCGCGCCGACCGCGCCGCCCGGCTAGCGGCGCGCCGGCGGATGCACGGACCGGTAGAACTCAAAGGAGTGAAAAGGAACCACAATGCATCGACTCTGGATGACAACCGCAGGGCCTGTTCTTTCGTTGGCCCTTTCGCTGGGCGTCTGGACATCCGCCGTCATGGCCGCCGAGAAGGTCCTGCCGCCTGACGCCCGGTTCACCTGTCCGATGGAGACCCACCCGGACGAGACCGACCCGGCCCGGCAGGGGGCGTACTTCTCCGCTCAACCGGGTACGTGCCCCTGGTGCGGCATGAAGCTCAAGCCGATCGAATCCGTCGGCTGGACACGCTCGTACCACCGGGGCGAGATGGCGCAGCCGCCTGCCGCTGCCACCACGCCGCACAGTCATGAGCATCAGGCCGCGCAGAGTCAGCCGGCCGATGACGCCGTGCCCGCCTCCATGCGGTACACCTGCGCGATGGAGCGTCACCCGGACGAGAAGGACCCCGCGGCGCGCGGTCCTTACTTCTCCGCCACGCCCGGCAAGTGCCCGCGCTGCAACATGGTCCTCAAACCGGTCGAGAACTTCGACTGGACCAAGCCCTGGCTGGCCGCCCGGGGCGCCGAGGTGGGCTACACCTGTCCGTCGCATCCGCATGTACTGGCCCATGAACAGGACAAATGCCCGCGCTGCGGACGCGAGCTGGAGCCCTTCAAGCTGATGTATACCTGCCCGGAGCGCAAACATGCGGACGTGATCAGTCTCCAGCCCGGCAAGTGCCCGAAAGACGGCCGCCCGCTGACGCCTTTCCGCGGCCTGTGGCTGAGCGAGCGCATGGCCGCGGCCAATGTGCCGCCCAGTTCACAGCCGGCCGCCGACGCGCCTTATCGTTGTCCGACGCATCCGCTGGTGCACAGCCGCTCGCCGGGCGCCTGCACCGTCTGTGCCCGACCGCTGGAACCGATGGGCGCCGCCGGCGCCGTCCTGGCCCGGACCTCCGGCTCGTCCGAAGCCACCGGCTTTCTGTGCCCCATGCACCCCGAGCAGGCCCGCAGTGACAAGCCGGGCATCTGCCCGATCTGTGCCATGCGGCTGGTTCCCGCCGCCCGTTTCCAGCCGGCGGCCACCGCGCCCGAACGCGTGCGCCGTGAACTGGACCACATGACCGAACACTACCTGGAGATTCAGCGCCTGTTGGCGTCCGATTCCACCTCGGACCTGGCCCGCCATGCCCTGGGCATCGCCGCCGCCAGCGAGATGCTGCTCAAGAACGTGGCCGCCCTGGATCTGTCCCAGGCGGCGCGTGTCGAGTCCGCCGCCCGCCGGGTCCACGAAGCCGCCATGAAGATCACCGGCCTTAACATCCGCCAGGACCGCGTACAGCTTGTGGACTTGAGCGCCGGAATGGTCGCACTGCTTGAAGACCTGCGACCCGACCGCCAGCGCTGGCCGGCGCTCTACATCTTCCACTGCCCCATGAGCAAGGGCGATTGGATCCAAACCTCCAAAGAGAAGGCCAATCCGTATTACGGCTTTCAGATGCTCACGTGTGGAGAGTTGAAGGGCACGAAGTGATTGGGTTTGTCAGTGGTTTGTTGTCAGTGGTCAGTTGTTGGGATAGTTGTCCGTTTGTCAGTTGTATCAAGCTTGTTATGGCGTTTCGGGTTTCCGTTACAGAAGAGGCCTCCTGCAACTGACCACAAACCACTGACAACTGACAAGAACACACATGATTACTCGTCTCATTGACTTCTGCTGCCGTAACCGGATGCTGGTGCTGGTGTTGACCGCCTTCCTGATCGCCGGCGGTTTCTGGACCCTGTTCAACATCCGCATCGACGCCATCCCGGATCTTTCCGACGTACAGGTCATCGTCTTCACCGAATACGAGGGCCAGGCGCCGGAGGTGGTCGAAGACCAGGTCACCTATCCGCTCACCACGGCCATGCTCTCCGTGCCTTACGCCAAGGTGGTGCGCGGCTACTCGTTCTTCGGCTTCTCCTTTGTCTATGTCATCTTCGAGGATGGCACGGATCTGTACTGGGCCCGCTCGCGCGTGCTGGAGTATCTCAACTACGTCTCCGGCCGGCTGCCCCAGGGGGTGACGCCCCAGATCGGTCCGGACGCCACCGGCGTGGGCTGGGTCTACGAATATGCCCTGCGCAACGGATACTACTGCCCCGAACACCCGGACGGCATGTTCCACGATCCCCGGGAGCCGGACAAATGGTATGCCCGCGTCGAAGAGGCTCCGCCGGAGGTGCGCCCATATCTGGAGCGTGTCCGCATTTTCGACAAGCCCGGCCGGTGCCCCTGGGATCACAAGACCGAACTCAAGCTGGCCCAGTACGACCTTTCCGAGTTACGCAGTTTCCAGGACTGGTACCTGCGCTATGAGCTCACCGCGATGGAAGGCGTCTCTGAGGTGGCCTCGCTGGGCGGCTTCGTCCGCCAGTATCAGGTCATCGTCGATCCTGACCGCCTGCTGGCCTACAACCTCCCGCTGACCGAGGTGCGCGCCGCAATCGAGCAGTCCAATCAGGACAGGGGCGGCGGCCTGATCGAGCTGTCCGAAACTGAGTACATGGTTCGCAGCCGTGGCTACCTGGCGACGCTTTCCCCCGAGCAGATCCGGCAGGCCCGGGAGCAGGGCGTTCCGCTGAATCGGGTTCGCGCCGAGCAGGGCCTGCGCGACCTCGAAAAGGTGGTGCTCCGGGCCAGTGAGAAGGGCACCCCGGTCTACCTGCGCGACGTGGCCGATGTACGCCTCGGCCCCGAGATGCGCCGCGGCGTGGCCGAACTGGATGGCGAGGGCGAAGTGGCCGGCGCGGTGGTGGTCATGCGCTCCGGCGAGAACGCCATGCGGATCATCCGCGAGGTGAAGGCCCGCCTCAACGAACTCAAGACCGGCCTGCCGCCCGGCGTGGACGTCATCCCCACCTATGACCGCTCGGGCCTGATCGAGCGCTCCAACGCCACGCTGACCGACACGCTGCTCCAGGAAATGCTGGTAGTCGGCCTGGTCTGCATTGTGCTATTGCTGCACGCCCGCAGTGAGCTGGTGGCCATCTTCACCGTACCCACCGGCGTGCTGGCCAGCCTGATCGTGATGCATCTGCTGGGCATCAACGCCAACATCATGAGCCTGGGCGGCATTGCCATCGCCGTGGGGGTCATGGTGGACAGCTCGGTGGTCATGGTCGAGAACGCTCACAAGCATCTCGACCGCGAGGAGGAACGCCTTCGCCGTGAAGCCGCCGAGGGGCGCGTGCCCGTTCCCCGGCCCCGGGCCGAGATCATCATCGATGCCGCCAAGGAAGTCGGCCCGACGCTCTTCTTCAGCCTGCTGATCATTACCGTCAGCTTCCTGCCCGTGTTCGTGCTTGGCGAGCAGAGCGGCCGGATGTTCAAGCCTCTGGCCTACACGAAGACCTTTGCCGTTGCGGCCGGCTCCTTTCTGGCGGTCACCATCGTCCCCGTGCTGATGATTTACTTCATCACCCCGCGCGTGCTGCCGAAGGAGTGGACCTGGAAAGTGAACCTGCCCCTCACGCTGGCGGCCATGTTTGCGCCGGCGGCCTTGCTCTACTTCGCCCCTGCCGGCGTCCTGGGGGTCCTGGAGCCGTACCGCAGTTATTTTGTGATCGGCTGGCCCATCTTCGCCGGCATGTTGCTGGTTCCCCAGAAAATCATCCACGAACAGGCCAACCCGCTCAGCCGGCTCATGCAGTGGACGTATCATCCGTTCTTCGTCGCGGCCATGCGCGTGCCGTGGCTGACCCTCTCGCTGGCCGTGCTGATCGTTCTGAGCACCCTCCTGCCGCTGCTGGGCCTGCACAGGATGCCCTTCGGTGAACGACTGGCCGTCAGATATCCCCGCCTCGCAGCCGCTTTCCCCGGCCTGGGTCACGAATTCATGCCTCCCCTGGAAGAAGGCGACCTGCTGTATATGCCCACGACCGACCCCGGCCTGAGCGTGACCAAGGCCCGCGAGATTCTGCAGCAGACCGACAAGCTCATTGCCACCTTCCCGGAAGTCAAACGCGTCTTCGGCAAGATCGGCCGGGCCGAGACCGCCACCGATCCGGCGCCCATGAGCATGATCGAGACCACCATCATGCTGGAGACCGACCGCTCGAAATGGCGCCAACGCCATGTCCCGCGCTGGTTCTCCAGGTTGCCGGGTTGGGCCAAGAAGTACACCGGCCTCGATTACTTCTGGCCCGAATACCGGCCCATCACGGTTGATGAACTGGTCTACGGCTACGATGACGGGGACACGCGGGTTCCCGGCCTCAACGACGTGGTTGCCTTCCCCGGGCTGACCAACGCCTGGACCATGCCCATCCGGACCCGTATCGACATGCTCGCCACCGGCATCAAGACGCCGGTGGGCATCAAGATCATGGGGGACGACCTCGAGACGCTGGCCGATCTTGCCGAGCGCATCGCCGCGACCGTCCGCGTCCTGCCCGGCACGGTCAGCGCTTACCCTGAGAAAACGCTCGGCGGCAAGTACATCAACTTCAACATCGACCGCGATGAGATCGCCCGCTACGGCCTGCGCGTCCAGGATGTCCAGGATGTCATCCTCTCGGCTGTTGGCGGTATGAGCATCACCAGCACTGTCGAAGGTCTGGAACGCTACCCGGTCAACCTGCGCTACAAGCGCGAACTGCGCGACAACATCCCCGCCCTGCAGCGCACGCTGGTGGCCACGCCCTCGGGTGCCCAGGTTCCGCTGGCCCAACTGGCCGACATCCAGATCGTCGGTGGCCCGGACATGATCCGCACCGAAAACGCCCGCAGGAGCGCGTGGATCTACGTGGATCTCAAGACCAGCGATATCGGCGGCTGGATCAACCATGCCCGCCAGGCGGTGGATGCGACCGTCAAGCTTCCGGCCGGCTACTCGGTGGTCTGGTCTGGTCAGTATGAGTACATGCAGGCCGCCGCCCGCCGCCTGAAACTGGTCATTCCCATTACGTTGGCCCTCATCATCCTGCTGCTGTACTTCAGTACGCGCTCCTGGTTCCAGACCTGCGTGGTGCTGCTGGCCGTGCCCTTCAGCCTGGTGGGGGCCGTGTGGATCCTCTACTTCCTGGATTACAACCTCTCGCTGGCCGTCTACATCGGCATGATCGCGCTGGCCGGCGTGGATGCCGAGACCGGCCAGGTGATGCTGCTCTATCTCGACAACAGCTATGATCGTTTCAAGGCCGAAGGCCGCATGCGCAGCCGCCAGGACCTCTGGAACGCCATCCATGAAGGGGCGGTCATGCGTATCCGCCCCAAATTCATGACCGTAGCCACCGACTTTATCGGTCTGTTGCCGCTGTTGTGGGTGGCGGGCACCGGGGCGGACACCATGCGCCGGCTCGCCGCCCCCATGATCGGCGGCATCCTCACCAGCTTCATTCTCGAACTGCTCATCTACCCGGTGATCTACTTGATGGCCAAGCGCGTGGAACTCTGGCGGGCCGGCCGGTCGGCCTCCAAGCCGGAGCGACACCTCGTCGAGTATTCGGCCTGACGTGCATAGGGTATGATCTTGAAGGGTGTTGCCCCACGGGGCCCCCTCATCCTGCCGGGCTGTGGGGGAGGTGCCCCGGTTGCAGTAATTGTTATCAAGAAGGTATGCCTTTATAATTGAGCCGTATGCACCGGATCGCGGCCATCCTGTTGACTGGCTGGGTGTTGGTCATAGCCCCGGCCCTGTGCCTGGCGGGCGTGCTGGAGCATCTCTGCTCCCAAGCCGACTGCCACCGGGACTGCGAATCCAGCCCCCGTCTGCCCGATCACGACTGTCAGGACGACCCCTGTGATGCCCTCGTGATCCAGAATCGTCCGGCTTATAGGGCCGATGAGCTTACCCTCATGGCCCATCCGGCCCGGCAGACCTCCACAGATCACACGGCTCCGACCGCCCCGGATGAGATGGAGGCGGTTCCTGGAGTCTGGCGGTTGTTCACGTATCCTCCCGCCTATGCTGATCGGGGTCTGCCGCTCCTGGTGTGATTCAACCCGCCGACATGACCCCGTCGGGCTTGCGCGCCCGGTTCCCAATCGTGGAATGACACGTGTCTACCTGGAAAGGTGCCTCGAAACTATGCGCAGTAATTGGATGATATTGTGGTTCGTAGCCTTGTTGGCCGGCGTCGCCCTCGTCGCCGGCTGCAAGGACAAGAGTCAAGCTCCGCCTCCCGATCCGCACGCCGGCCACAACCATGGCCCTGGCGAACACCACGATCACGACCACGCCCATGACCACGATCACGCTCATGATCACGGCCACGATCATGGCGAGGCGGCCGGGGCTTCCATAGGCCCGGAGACCAGCGGCGTGAAGGTGGATATGTCCCTGGGCTGGTGCGCCGGCCACGGCGTGCCTGAGTCAGTCTGCACGCGCTGCAACGAAGCGCTGGTGGCCCGGTTCAAGGCCGCCGGCGACTGGTGTGCCGAGCACGGCCTGCCTGAGTCCCAGTGCGTCACGTGCAACCCGCAGGTGAAGGCCAGGTGGGCGGCGCTGAACCCCAAGGCCGCCCCGAGCACGCAGCCGCAATCGGCCGGGGGGCACGGCTCCGCTCATCCCGAGGTCGTCCGCCGTCTGCTCACCGGCAAGTCGGACCCGGACTGCGACATCGACAAGATGCAGGTTCGGTTGGCTGATCCCAGCGTGGTGAAAAAGGCCGGCATCGAGATCGAGCCGGCCGCGGCGCGGCGGATCTCAGCCCACATTGAGGTCCCAGCCGAGGTCGAGTTCGACGCCCGCAAGCTCGTCCGCGTCACCCCCCGCGTCAAGGGTGTCATCGCCAGGGTGGACGTGGATCTTGGATCCGTCGTCAAAGCCGGCGACGTCCTCGCGGTGATCGAGAGCCCCGAGCTGGGGGAGGCCAAGAGCCGGTATCTGGAGCTTCGCGAAAACCTCGACCTGGCCCGGACGGACTTTGAACGGGCCGACGCCGTCCACGCCGGCACCCGCCGGCTGATGGCCCTCCTCACCACCACGGCCCCCGCGACTGATCGTGGGGCCCTGGCCGAGATCATCGCCGGGGAGGCCAAGGGCCGGCTGCTCACCGCCCATGCCGAATTGCTGCTGGCGCAGTCGGCCTTCGAGCGCGCCAGTCGCCTCAAAGAGCAGGGCGCGGGCAGCACCCAGGCCTATGAGACCGCCGTGGGCGCCCTGCGTAAGGCCGAGGCCGACTTCCAGTCCACCCGTGAGGCGGTGGCCTTCGAGAGCGAGCGGACCCGCCTGGCCGCCGAGAAGGCCCTCAGAATCGCCCAGAACGCCGTGGAAGTGGCCGGCCGGCGGCTGCACATTTTCGGGCTTTCCGAGGCCGATATCGACAAGCTGGGAGAGGAACCTCACGAAGCCCTCTCCCGCTATGAGCTGCGCGCGCCGATCTCCGGTGAAGTGATTGAACGCCGGGCCGTGATCGGCGAAGCGGTCGATGAGCAGGTGGCCCTTTACACCGTCGCCGACATGTCCACCATGTGGCTCGAACTCAGCGTGCCCCAGCGCGACGCCGTCCTGCTTTCTCTGGGCCAGCCGGTGGCCTTCACCTCCGATGGGCTGGCCGGCGAGGTCTTTCGCGGCCGGCTGGTCTGGATCGCCGCCCAGGTGGACGACCGCACCCGCACCGTCCGGGCCCGGGCGGTTCTGCCCAACGAAAACGGCCGCATCCGGGCCAAGATGTTCGGCACTGCCCGCATCATCCTGCACGCGGATGGCGCGGTGCTGAGTGTCCCTGAAAATGCGGTACAGACCGACGGCGCCTGCCAGCTCGTGTTCGTCCGCAAGAACGAGGTGCTTTTCGAACCGCGCAAGGTCGTGCTGGGCGCCGTGGCCGACGGTTACGTCGAGATTCTCGCCGGCCTGGCCCCGGGAGAACCGGTTGTGACCACGGGCAGCTTTCTCATGAAGACCGAAATTCTCAAGAGCCACATCGGCGCGGGCTGTTGCGAAGTAGACCCCGGCCGGTAAAAACTGAGAACTGAAGACTGAGAACTGAAAACTGAGAACTGAGAACCCACTGGTAACTGGCAACTGGCTACTGGAAACATCCCTTGCTCAACGCCATCATTGATTTCTCGCTGCGGCATCGTGCCTTCGTGATCGCCCTGGCCGTCGGTCTCGTGTTCACTGGCGTGTTCTCGGCGGTGCATTTGCCGCTGGATGCTTTTCCCGACACGACGCCGGTACAGGTGCAGATCAACACCGTGGCCCCGGCGCTGACTCCGCTGGAGATTGAGCAGCAGATCACTGCGCCCATCGAGCAGGCCATCAGCGGCCTCAAGGGGCTGCAGGAGGTCCGCTCGCTGTCCAAGTTCGGCCTCTCGCAGGTGGTGGTCGTCTTCGACGACGATGTGGACATCTACCTGGGGCGCCAGCTCATCATGGAACGGCTCGCGACCGTCGAACTCCCCGAGGGCCTGCCCCGCCCGAGCATGGGCCCCGTGGCCACCGGGCTGGGGGAGGTCTACCACTACATCGTCAGCAGCGAAACCCGGGATCTCTCGGAACTGCGCACCATTCAGGATTGGGTCATCAAGCCGCAGCTTCGCAGCGTGCCCGGCGTGGCCGAGGTCAATAGCTGGGGCGGCCTCGAACGCCAGTACCAGGTGGTCGTTGATCCCACCAAGCTGCTCACCCATGATCTCACCCTGTTGGATGTGTTCGAGGCCTTGCGGCGCAACAACGCCAGCGTCGGCGGGGGCACCATCACCCGGGCCGGCGAGGCCCTGCTGGTCCAGGGGCTGGGCCGCGTCTCCAGCCTTGAGGAAATCGGCAACATCGTCATCACCGCCGAAGACGGGCTGCCCATTCTCATTTCCGACGTGGGCCAGGTGATCGACGGCCACGAAATCCGCCGCGGCGCGGTCACCTACGACGGAAAAGGCGAAGCCGTTCTCGGTCTGGGCTTCATGCTCATGGGCGAGAACAGCCGTGAAGTGAGCGAGCGCATCGCCAAGCGAATGGAAGAGATCGAGAAGACGCTGCCCCCGGACGTCAAGGTCGAGGAAGTCTACAATCGCACCACGATCGTCAATCACGTTCTGCGGACCGTCCGGCACAACCTGTTCGCGGGGGCCCTGCTGGTGGTGGCCGTGCTGTTCATGTTCCTGGGCAGCTTCCGCGCCGGCCTGATCGTGGCCCTGGCCATTCCGCTGTCCATGCTCTTCGCGGCCAATCTCATGCTCAAGGCGGGCATCGCCGGCAGCCTCATGAGCCTGGGGGCCATCGACTTCGGCCTCATCGTGGACAGCTCGGTCATCATGGTGGAGAACAGCGTCCGCCATCTGGCCGGTGGGGCGGGCATTGCTTCTGCCTCGTCGATTGGGGGGGCGGGCATCCTGCCCGCCTCGGGTGGCACCGGCGTCTCGCCGGTGCCCTCGCGGCTCCAGATCGTCCGCGACGCCGCCGTCGAGGTTCGCCGCCCGACGCTCTTCGGCGAGCTGATCATCATGATCGTCTACCTGCCCATCCTTACCCTGGAGGGCATCGAAGGCAAAATGTTCCGGCCCATGGCCCTGACCGTGATCTTCGCCTTGCTCGGCTCGCTGGTCCTCTCGCTCACGCTGATGCCCGTGTTGGCCAGCCTGCTGCTGCCCAGGAAACCGAAACACCACGAGCCCTTCCTCGTCCGCATCCTGAAGCGGGTTTACGCGCCGGTGTTGGACCTCGTCCTGCGGGCCCGCTTCGTGGTTGTGGCCCTGGCGGTTGCGGCCCTGGCCCTGGGCGTCTGGGTGGCGAGGGACCTGGGCGCG
The DNA here is from genome assembly GCA_012719955.1 of Phycisphaerae bacterium. Classification (GTDB taxonomy): domain Bacteria; phylum Planctomycetota; class Phycisphaerae; order UBA1845; family PWPN01; genus JAAXZI01. The sequence goes on from JAAXZI010000167.1 coordinate 27,063, forward strand.
GTCTTCATCCCGCGGTTGTCCGAAGAATCCATCGTCATCAACACCGTACGGCTCTCCGGCGTGTCCATCGAAGAGTCCATCCGCTACGGGCTGGTTATCGAGCGCTTGCTCAAGGAGAAGTTCCCCGACGAGATCGCCCACATCTGGTCGCGTACCGGCACCGCGGAAGTGGCCACCGATCCCATGGGCGTCGAGCTGACCGACATTTTCATGACCCTCAAGCCTCGCGAAAAGTGGAAGCGGGCCAGGACCCAGGAGGAGCTGACCGCGGCCATGGAGGCCGAGCTGGCCGGCCTGCCCGGCATGCGGCGCATCTTCACCCAGCCCATCGAGCTGCGCGTCAACGAGATGATCGCCGGCGTGCGCAGTGACCTGGGCATCAAGATCGCCGGCGATGATTTCGAGGAGCTCAAAGCCGCCGCCCACCAGGTGGAGGACGTGCTGCGCTCCATCCCCGGCAGCACCGACGTGGTCACCGAGCAGATCACCGGCCAGCCGATGCTGGAGATCCGGCTGCGCCAGGATCAGCTCGCCCGCCACGGCATTCCCGCCGGCGACGTGCTCGACTTCGTGGCCGCCATCGGCAACGTCCAGGTCGGCGAAATCCGCCAGGGGCAGATCCGTTTCCCGCTCACCGTGCGCCTGCCCGATGAGTACCGGCGGGACGTGGAACGGGTGGGCCAGATGCTCATCCCCACCGCCTCCGGACAGCGTCTGCCGCTGGTCGCCCTGGCCGATCTGCGCATCGTGGAAGGCCCCGCGACCATCAACCGCGACTGGGGCAAGCGTCGCATCACCGTCCAGGCCAACGTCCGCGGCCGGGACATCGCCGGCTTCGTGGCCGAGGCCCGGCGGCGGATCGAATCCGAGGTGAAGCTGCCGTCCGGTTACTTCATTCGCTACGGCGGCCAGTTCGAGCATCTGGACCGCGCCGCCCGGCGGCTCATGTTCGTCGTGCCGCTGGCCCTGGGTCTGATTTTTCTGCTGCTCTACCTGACCTACCATCGCATCACCGACGTGGTCCGCATCTTCCTGACCCTGCCGCTGGCCGCGGTGGGGGGGATTGTGGCCCTGGCCCTGCGCGACCTGCCCTTCAGCATCTCGGCTGGCGTGGGCTTCGTGGCCATGTCCGGCGTGTCCGTGCTGGGCGACATGGTCTTCGTGTCCCACTTTCGCCACCTGCTGGAGCAGGGCAGGGACGTGCACACGGCCATTCGCGAGACGGCCATGACCCGTCTGCGCCCGGTGCTCATGACCGGGTTGGTGGCCAGCCTGGGCTTTGTGCCCATGGCCGTCAGCACCGGCGTAGGCGCCGAGGTCCAGCGTCCGTTGGCCACGGTGGTCATCGGCTCGGTGGTGACCTCGACCTTCCTCACGCTGCTGGTCTTGCCGGTCTTCTACTCGCTGCTGTCCAGGGGGGACGGGCATCCTGCCCGCCGCGCGGAGGACGCGGCTGTCGCGGAAGCGCCGAAAGCCAGCGTGTCCTCCATGTAGCCCGCGCCAGCCCGGGCTGTCCGCCCGGGGGGAGGACGGATTCGCCAGAGTCAGGGGGAAGGGAGTTAGAACGCCGTGAGGGCACGGGGAGAGGGCAGAACCAGGGGGAGAGGCCGTGCGTTCACCAACCAGTGCCAATGACGTTTGATTCTCCAATTCGGCAATGGCGACCAAGGGCCGGCTGAAGCCGACCACCCGACTTGGTGGGTGGCCCACCTCGTCAGAGGTGGGTTCACGATTTGGACAGCCGATGAGGGTGCCGGTGGTATCAACCCAAGCCTGGTTGAAAGCCGGAGTGCGTCCGAGGCTGGAGATGTGTTTGTCGCTCAGGCCATCGCCCGTGGCCCCGAGAGGGGCCAGGTGAGAGTGGCCACCCGTGCAGCGAAGCGGAACTGGTGGTTGCGAGTGCCCGGCGCACCAGTCCCCGCCCCGGCCGGGGCGGCAGGAAAGATCGGGCTGGCTGTGAACCACGGGTTCCGCTTCGCTCCACCCGTGGCTACTTTCTGGCCGCCCCTTCGGGGCGTGGATCCACCTGAACGTGGCGGCAAACGCCGGCCGGCTGAAGCCGGCCACCCGGCCCGCCATTACGCGGGTAGAGAATCGAACGTCATCAGAGGTGGAACACCCCGCGCAGAAGATTCATCCGCAGTACTCCTTGGAATCCAGCAGCGCATCGAGCAGCTCCTGCAGCGTGATGGTGGCCATCCCGGTGGCGGTGTCGGACATCGCGTAGGGCAGGAAGAGCTTGTCGCCGTGGATCATGCTGCCGCAGGAATAGACCACGTTAGGGACATATCCTTCGCGCTCCTCGGCCGTGGGGGCCAGCAGCGGCTCGCGCAGCCGGCCGATCACGCGGGAGGGGTCGTCGCGATCCAGCAGCATCGCGCCGATGCAGTAGCGCCGCATGGGGCCCACGCCGTGGGTGATCAGCAGCCAGCCGGCAGGCGTCTCCAGCGGCGAGCCGCAGTTGCCCATCAGCCGCAGCTCCCACGGCTGCCGGGGCCGGGCCAGCACCGTGGCTTCCTCCCAGAAGTAAGGGTGGTCCGAATACATCAGGTACAGGTTGTGCCCGTCGATCCGGGAGCACATCGCGTACTTGCCGTTGATGCGCCGGGGGAACAGGGCCATGCCCTTGTTCTGCACGCAGCGGCCGTTGAGCGTGTGGATGTGGATGCGCCGGAAGTCCCGCGTCTCCAGCAGCATGGGCAGTACGCGGACCCCGTTGAAGGCGGTGTAGGTCCCGTAGTAGGTCGCCGTGCCGTCGTCATCGACGAAACGCACCAGGCGCAGATCCTCGATCCCGCGGGATTCGTTGTCGCTGTTGGGGAAGATGATCAGGTCCGAGATCTGGTTCTCGGGTTCGAGCTGGAGCTGGTAGTTGGAGCGGGCCAGCCACAGGATGCTTTCCCTGGTCTCGGCCGCGTTCGAGAAGGAGTTTTGCGCCAGCGCGCCCTGGAGCTCGGGGAAGGTGAAATGCTCGGGCAGGCGCTGCAGGATCTGATCGGCGGCCGACAGATCCACCTTCATGTCCTGGAGCTTCTGGCGGAACAGGCGCTTCTCGTAGGACTGGTCCGGGGCCAGGCGGGCCCGCGAGGAAAGGCTGCCCGGCTTGTCCAGCAGCACGTCTCCCCGGGCGGTCAGCATCCCGGTTTGAAAGACCACCGAGGAGAGATGGCCCTCCCCGGTGGCCCGAAGGCTCATCACGAACCGCCGGCAGCCCGGCGGCGCTCCGTCCTGAAGCGGGTGGGGAACGATGGAGGGATTGAACAGGGCGGCTCCCTCTAAAGAGTACTCCATGGTGCAGAAGGCGCCCAGCAGCAGCCGGTGGGCGCGGGTGGGCGGATCCGGCCATTTTCCGGCCTGGGCGGCGAGCTCATAGTGTTCCTCAAAACGCATCAGCAGGTTGCGATGGCGGCTGGAGAATTCCTTCTGGATGGCTTCCAGTTCCTGCTTGGCCTGCTCCTCCGACATGCGGCCGACTTGCTCATGGATCGAGCGCAAGCCGACCAGGTCCGTCAGGCCGAACGGCAACGCGATCACACGATGTGAAGGCCCCATGCGCAGCGGGAGCCGAACCACCGAGAGCGCAAACTGCGCCCTCACAGCATTCGGTGCAGTCATTTCAACGCCTCGAATCTCACTCATTACTTATGACTGGCGGGTGTGCCGCCCCCCCTTCGTGCCGTTTTTCGCTGTCCCCATGATAACTTTCCGTGTCCAGGTCCGCCCTGCGGACGGTCATGAGCGACAACAGCCAGGCCAGGGTCGATTCCGCACCTTGATTGAGATTGGGTCCGTCGGGATGCAATCCGTCGTGACAGCCGCCGGTGGCGAAGTCGTAGAGCACCGATCGGGTGTCGTTGTGGCCCAGGAACCAGTCCAGGAAACGATGGGCCCGCTCCCGCCAGATGGGCTGACGGGTCACGCAGTAGGCAGCCGCGCAACCATCCACCAGGGCCTGGGCTTCCACCGGCTGCTGGTCGAAGCCGGCCCGGTGGCCGTCACGACTCATCCAGCCCCGGTTCCCGATCAGGCTCACAATGCCCTGCTCGTCGAGCTGGAGATTTACCAGCCACTCCAGCGAGCGCAGGCCCTGCTCGCGCATGGACTCGTCGGGCAGCGCGGCGCCGGCCAGAATGAGCGCGTGGGGAATGGTTGCATTGATGTAGGTGAGGGTGTCCTCGCACCAGGGCCAATCCTCGCTGGAACATTTGGTGAACAGCGCGTAGAGACGCTCGGCCAGCCTCTGCCGGACCCGCCGTACCATCGTGTCGCCGGGGAAGCGTTCGAGATAGCTGTGCGCGCCCAGCAGGATCATCGCCCAGCTCCGGGGCGACGTCAGCGACTCAACGTCCTCAATCGCTTCGCAGAACAGCCGGCTGGAGAAGGCCAGCGCATTCTTGTTCGCGCTCAACGCCGTCATTCGGCCCAGTGCCCAGAGTGCCCGGCCCTGCGTGTCGTCGGTGCCCGTCTCGTCCAGCCAGCGCCGATCGTAACTCATGAAATTACGGAAGCGCCGGCGGGCCGGATCGAACGCATGCCACACGAAGGCCGTGTAGAGGCGGACGTAGCGGAGGATGGCGTCATCCTGGGCGAGATCGTAATACTCCAGGGCTGCCAGCAGCGCCCGGGCGTTGTCGTCCGTGCAGTAGCCGTGGTTCCGGTCCGGAATCGTGTAGATGGCGTGCTGCAGGATGCCCGTGTCGTCGGGCAGGGCCTGCAGATGAGCCATGTTCACCTCCGGGATGCTCTCCACCGGGCGGCGCTCCGGCCGGGAGACGATCAACCGGGGATGCTCCTGTCGTTGTGCGAGGATCTCCCGGCCCAGCTCCACGTAACGATTCGCGACGTGGTTCCAGAGCATCGGCCGGGTAAACAGGTACGCCCGCTTGCGCATGGCGTTGCGCTTGGCCTCGTCGTCCAGTAGCTCGTTCACGACCGCGGCCAGGGCCTCCGAGTCCCCGAAGGGGAACAATCGACCGCGATCCTCCGCCAGCATCTCTTCGGCATACCAGTAGGGCGTGGACACGACGGCCTTGCCGGCGCCCATGGCGTAGGCCAGGGTTCCGGACGTGATCTGGGCCTGACCGAGATAGGGGGTCAGGTAAAGATCCGCCGCGCCCAGGTAACCGGCCAGTTCGTTCTCGCTGACAAATCGGTGATGAAAACTGACGTGGTCACCCACGCCGAGACGTTCGGCCAGCCGTTCGAGGGAGTTCAGGTAGGCCACCCCTTCGCGCCGGAAAATGTGCGGATGGATGGCCCCCACGACCATGTACATGACTTCCGGATGGCGGGCCACGATCTGGGGCAACGCGCGGATCGCCACCTCGATGCCCTTGCCCGGCGACAGCAGCCCGAAGGTCAATATGACCGTCCGGTCGTCAAGCCCGAATCGACCTTTGTAGAAGGACGAATCCGTGAAAGGCAGATTGTGAATGCCGTGCGGGATCATCACGATCTTCTCGCGCGGCACGTCGTAGACCTCCTGCAGTATCTCCACGGCCTTCACGGCCATGACTACCAGCCGATCGCTCAGGTGGGCCACTTCGCGCAGGATGGCTTTCTGCTCCCGGCTGGGCTCCTGGAGCACCGTATGCAGCGTGGAGACGATCGGCATGCGCAATCGACGCAGGAAGGTGAGCACGTGTTCGCCGCACCGCCCTCCGTAGATCCCGAATTCGTGTTGTAGATTGAATATATCAATCTGCTTGATGTTCAGCAGCTCCGCGGCGGTGCGGTAGTCCTCCGGCCGATTAACTTGCAGTTGAAAGCGGACTTCCGGCCCGTAGGGATGCCCCTGGGGATTGTCGTCGACGGCCAGGACGAAGGTTTGCAGCCCCTCCGCGGAGGCCGCGATGGCGTCGCGCAGATGTTTGGTGAACGTCGCGATGCCACACTGCCGAGGTACGTAAGAACCCAGAAAAGCAATGGTGTTGAACTGCGGAACCATCTCTGTATGACTCCACAATAAGTATAGAATGATTTATCGTTCAGCCCAAGCGCATAGGTGTAGGCATGGAAAACAAAGTGATCCAGTTTGGTGTCCTTGGCTGCGGCGGCTTCGGACTGTTCGCCCTGCAACACTTTACGCAAGTTCCCGGTCTTCGGCTGACTGCGATGGCCGGCACCCACCGGCAGGCGGCTCTGGCTGCGGCCAAACGGTTCGGCATCCCCAACTTGGACGACGTGGAGGCCCTGCTACGCTATCCCGATCTGGAGCTGATATATATCGCCACCCCGCCCTTCCTCCATTATGCACAGGCGATGGCGGCCATCAAGGCGGGCAAACACGTGATCTGTGAAAAGCCCCTGGCCCTGACGCTGGCCCAGGCCGACGAGATGATCGCCGCGGCGCGCGATTACCCGGGCGGCCCGCGCCTGCTGGTCGCCAATCTGATGCAACGCTACAACCCGCTGTTTGACCAGGTGGGGCAGCTCATCCGGTCGGGAGTGCTCGGCGAGGTGCTCCATGGCTTCTTCGAGAACTATGCGGCGGACGAGGGTTTGCCGCCTGATCACTGGTTCTGGGACCGCTCCCGGAGCGGGGGGTTGTTCATTGAGCACGGCGTGCATTTCTTCGACCTGCTGGCCGGTTGGCTGGGGCCGGGCACGGTGGTTTCCGCCCAGCGCGGCCGGCGGCCCGGATCCGGCGTGGAGGAACACGTTCAGTGCACTGTCCGCTACGGTTCACACATACTGTTCCACTTTTATCACGGCTTTCATCAGCCGGCGCGGATGGATCGCCAGGAACTGCGGCTGGTCTTCGAACGCGGGGATCTGAGTCTGTACGGCTGGATCCCCTGCGCGGGTCGGATCCGTGCCGTGGTCGATGAGGAGCAGACGCGGCGGCTCTGCGAGATCTTCCCCGGGGCCCGCCTGGACGTTACGGCGAATTACGGCGGAAACGACCGGCACTGTCGCGGCCGGCATAAGGATTTGGACGTTTACCAGATGATCGAGCTGACCTTCGGGGCCGGCGAGGAGAAGCTGCCTCGCTACGGCGCGCTGCTCCGCGCCTTCGCGGCGGACCAGGTGGCCTGGCTGCGCAACCCCGCGCACCCGCGCCGCGTCACTGAGGAAAACGGAAGGGCTTCGCTGGCGGCCGCGGTGGAGGCGACCCGGCTTGCTGACGGGGAAGGTCAGCGATGATTCGGCGGTTGTTCAATGCCTGTCTGTGCCGCCCGGAGGACCTGCGGCCCTCGCGCGAGGACCTGAAGGTCATCGGCGTCTTCAACCCCGGCGCGGCCCTGGTGGGGGATGAAGTGGTGCTGCTGGTTCGCGTCGCGGAGCAGCCGCGCGAGCAGCGCCCGGGGCGGCTGGGTCTGCCCCGGTGGGAGCAGGACGGTCTCGTGGTGGACTGGGTGGACGAGGCCGCGTGGCGCCCGCTGGATGCCCGCGTTGTGCAGCACCGGGAGAGCGGGCTGGTGCGGCTGAATTTCGTTTCCCACCTGCGCGTTCTCCGCTGCGGCTCAGGCCGCGAGGTCACCGGCGACACCGGCGTCCGCTTTGAGCCCCAGGGCGAATCCGAAACTTTCGGGGTGGAGGATCCGCGCATCACCCGGATCGACGATCGCTGGTGGTTCACGTATGTGGCCGTCTCGCCCCACGGCCCGGCCACCGCCCTGGCCTCGACCCGGGACTTCCGTTCCTTCACCCGTCACGGAATCATCTTTCCCGTGGAAAACAAGGACGTGGTCCTGTTCCCCGAGCGGATCGGGGGGGAATTCAAGGCCATCCACCGCCCGATGTGCGCGACGCCCTTTACCCCGCCGGAGATGTGGCTGGCCGGTTCTCCGGATTTGCACCACTGGGGGCGGCATCAGCCCATGCTGGGCAGTGTGTCGAGCTGGGACGCCGGACGGGTGGGGGCGGGCACGCCGCCGTTGCGCGTCGAGGACGGCTGGCTGGAGATCTATCACGGCAGCGCCCGGCCGGTCGCCGGGGGCGTGGGCGTGTATTCGGCCGCCGCTCTCCTGCTCCATCCGGAGGAGCCGCACCGGATCCTGCGCCGTTCGGCGGAGCCGATCCTGCTCCCGGAGGCCCCGTTTGAGCGCGAGGGCTTCGTTCCCAACGTGGTTTTTCCCACCGGGCTGATCGATCGCGGCGAGACGCTGCTGATCTATTACGGCGCAGCGGACACGGCTTGCGGCGTGGTGGAATTCGAAAAGAAACAGATCCTGGCCGCGGTGGAATGAGCGCTCCTGCCCAAGCCATCGTCGCGCCCACGGCGTGGCCGCGGCGCCGCATTGTTTTCTGCGTGGCGGAGCGGCCGCCATTTTGGTACTATATCAACAGGGGCAGACGGCAGCGCCGAGCGAAACGATCTTTCCGGTCCATGAAATGAGAGGTTTCGGATGGGGAAAATGAGCCTGTGGTATGCGCTGTTTATTTGCATCGTCCATGTGGCCAATGCCGAGGCCGCCGATCCTCAACCGGTCTCCCCGCAAGAAGCACAACAGTGGATCCGCTATACGGTCCCTTTGCCGAAACAGATCGAAATCACTCACAAAATCGTGGTTCCGCATGACCATGTGGACATCGTATTCATACCCGGCGAGCCGCTCGTCGAACAGGCGGCAGCGGAGCTTCGTGAGGCCATCTCGGGCTCGCCGGACCCTCTTGTTGTGCCTGATCCCGAGTGGACGATCAACCTCCGGGTGGGCGGCCCGGATGCGGACCCGCTTCAGGCGTATCCCAACTCCGACCAGGCCTGCCTGGTTGTGCCGGATCCTGCCCATCGGACCCTGGATCTGATCGCGCGGGCGCCGCATGGCGCGTACTATGCCGCCAAGACGCTCCAGCAGCTCATCAGAGGCAGGAACCCCGGGACGCTGGCCACCATCCCGGTCATGACCATGACGGACTGGCCGGACATGGCCGATCGCGGCCTCTGGGGGGTGGACGCCTATTCCCACCTGCGATGGCTGTCCGATCGGAAAATGAACTATATGGAGCAGATCGCGTCGGTGTGGTGCTCCGGCGTAGGCCAGTTTCCCGCCTGGATGAGTGACTCCAAGCAGCTCATGATCGACGAGGGTCCCAAGTACGGCATCAAGCCGGTTCCCAGCACCCCGCATATCCAGGTCATGGACAGCAAGAACGTGTTCACCCATTACCCGGACCTTCGCGCCCGGGGAGCGAATGCGCATCCAGGAGCCGCCTGCTATTCGCGTCCCGGCGCCGCCGAAGTCCTTGGCGGGTGGATCAAATCCCTGGCCGGCATGAACAACGTCACCGAGGTCGATGTGTGGCTGACTGAAAACCTCGCCGGCTATACGGGCTGTCAGTGTGATAATGCGCCGCTGCCTCCCTATGGCTGCCGCCACGGCAACCGCGATCTGCTCGAGGTCCGGGCGGCGCTGGACGGATGGGAACATGCCAAACTGCAATACCCTGATTTGAAACTGCGCATCCTCACCAGCGAGGAAACGTACGACAGCAATGAGCAGATTATTGCCATGCTGCCGCCGGGGGTCATGTTCTGGTATTACCAGAGTCTGCTCACGTACAACACCCAGAAGATGGAGATCATCCCGGCTTACATGAAGGCAGCGGCCGCCGCCGGAAAGTACATCGGAGTCTGCCCGAGCCTGGGCGCCGCGGTCGGCGCCGTTGAGCCGTTCACCGGCGCCCACTTCGTTCGATACCGCATGAATGAGTTTGTGGACAAGGGCGTATCCGGGCTGATCGGCTATCCCAAGCCGCGGGTCTTCTACTACGAGTTCAACGTGGAGGCGGCAGCCGAATGGTCGTGGAATGCGGCCGGGCGCTCCGCTCACGAATTCGCGCTCTCCTGGGCGGTGCGACGGGGCCTGGCCGATCCGGAGTTGTTCGCCCAGTGGTCCGATACGCTCGGTCCGGTGGCATGGGATGTGTACGGCTCGGCCTGGCCGGTGGACGAAGCACGGGGAAGCCTGCGCACTGTGGCCAGACAGCTCGTCGATGGCGACCTGCCGGAGCTGGGCTACGTCCTCTGGGACGTCTATCCCAAGCCCTGGGGTCAGATCAAGACCGTCCAGCAACTCAATAAGGATGTAGCGGACGCCGCACAGGCCGTGGCGATTGCGAACCAGATGGGCATCGCACAGTTCCAGCAGGAAAGCCTGGTGATTCAGGGCTACATCAACTCGCTCAAGGCTCTTTACGAACTCAAGTTTCTGGTGAGTCCCGGAGGGGGGATTGCTCCTGAGAACCACGATGCCGCCAACCAGTATTTCCAGATGTATGTCGATAACCTGGCGCAAGCCCGCAACGCCCTGGTTGCCTGGGAGCAGACGCTTCCGCCCGATCTGATCTACACGAGCTCGCCCCTCACAGGTGAAACCACCGGGTTGCTGGATACGATGATCGAGGACATGACGAATGCCCTTGATCAATGTCCGAATGACCCCTACAAGCTGCGTCCCGGCACAAACGGCTGCGGCATCCCGGATCACGACATCGATGGCGATGGCATACCCGACTACTATGACAACTGTCCGGGCGAGGCGAACGCCGATCAACTCGACACGGACGGAGACGGCCTGGGCGATGCGTGCGATAACTGCCCGGGCAATTTGAACGCGGATCAAGCGGACGCGGACGGTGACGGTGTCGGCGATGCGTGTGATGCGTGCCCGGACACTCATCCAGGCGGAGAGGTGGATGCCTCCGGTTGTCCATCGACTGTGCTGGCTGGTGATTTCGATGGCGATGGCGATGTCGATCAGGATGATTTCGGCCACTTCCAGACGTGCCTGACAGGGTCGGGCGCTTTCGTCACACGTCCGGATTGCCTTGGCGCCGACTTCGACAATGACGATGACGTGGACAAGGCCGATTTGGCGATCTTCCTGAGCCGCATGACCGGCCCCAAAGCGCCGGCCGACGCAAACTGAGGCAGGAACGCCTCAGTGCGATCATCGGGTGATCACAGGACGCGTTCCTGCCGCAGTGATGGCGGGGTGTTCAACGTGCCATGTGCCGGGACCGAACGGCGAACCTGGTGCCGGCGATGGAAGTCTTTCTGGCCTACTCCGGGATGGGGAGATCCTTGAACTCAAATGGCACGGTCTGCGGCTCGCTGAGGAACTCCGTCAGCGTGCAGACGAGCTTCCTGGCCGTGACCCCCTCCGGCAAGGGCGCGAACTCGAGATGCTGCGACATCGTGAGCCCAGCCCCCCCGGACCTGTTGCCGCCGCGCCCGCCAAAGTCGGAGAAAGCCCCGGCACCGCCACTGCCGAATCCTCCGGAAGCGCTGCCGCCACCGCCGCCGCTGCTGCTTCGGAAGAGGTGAGTCTTTCCCTCGCTGTCTTCCAGGACAAAGTCGAGCCGCTCGTGCAGGTGGCTCAGGAATTCTACGTCCTGCTCCAGACTGCCGGTCCTGGCCAAGGCGATTCCAAGGTTCACCGAAATGCCCTGCTTTGTGGACACGAAGTCGTTCAGGCGAATCGTCACCCTGCCGAGCCGCCGGCTGGACCGCTTCTTCAGACCGTCCCCTTCGAATGTGGCCGTATGTATCTTCGCGTCCGCGACCAGCAATTCGCCGGAGAGCGATTGGATGCTCTGTGCCTCCTTGTCCACGCTGAGATGGATGGACGCGGATCCGCTCTTCCGCGGGTAATCGACGCCCATCAGCTCCAGCCTCTGGTGTGCCGGCAATGATGGCGTCTTCAGCACGTTTCCGCGATCGTCCCGGGCATCGGGTCTGCCGATGACCGTACACAGGAACTGGCCTGGGCCGGCTTTTTCTCTGCTGACGCTGAGATCCACTGCAACGTTGAACTCGGGCCTGCCGCCGCCGACAGCTCCGCCGGAAGATGCGCCGCCGGCTCCATCGGACCCGCCCGCGCCGAAACCGACACCGCCGCCGCCATAGCCGCCCCCGCCCGACGCGTATCCGCCGCCGGCTCCGCTCCAGCCGGGGCCACGGGCGGCAGCATTACTGGATGCACCGCCGCGGAAGGTTCCTCCCGGGCCAACTTACCCAC
>JAAXZI010000168.1 GCA_012719955.1 Phycisphaerae bacterium
GATTCCGGCAGGGGGCGAGAGGGTGGGGTTTTCACACCCGCGTCGGCTGCCCTGGTAAACGCGGACGGTACTCCGACAGCGTTTCGCTGCCTTCCTGCAAAGGGCGGTGCGAGGGGGGTTGCCTGCCCTCGCTTGCGCTTCGGGCTCAATCCCCCCGGCTCAAACGCTCCGGGCTCGAACGCTTCGGGCTCAGAGTGGCCCCGGCTGGGGGAAGGCTTGCTGGAAAAGGCGAGCTGGCTTAGACTTCGCAGCAACCAAGGATCGCCGGCCGGGGGCCGGCGCTAACGAGTCACATCCAGGCAAGGTGAAAGAGTCATGGCAGAAACCAACGTGCTGGACTACACGAGTGCAAACCAGGGTTCGGGTCCGAAAGTCCGCTTGTCGATCATGATGTTCCTGCAGTATGCGATCTGGGGCATCTGGGCGCCCATCCTGGGGCGTCACCTGGCGAGCCTGCCGGCATTCCAGACGGAGGCGGGCATGGCGGACCAGGGGAAGATCGGGTTGATTTACATGACCCTGCCCATCGCGTCGATCCTGGCTCCGTTTGTGGGCGGGCAGATTGCCGACCGCTATTTCGCCGCCCAGCGTTTCCTGGCCCTGAGCCAGGTTTTGGGCGGGATTGTGTTGCTGGTGGTGGCCAAGTGCACGGGGTTCTGGAGCGTGTTCATTGGCATGCTCCTGTTCAATATGGTGTATGCGCCCACCATCGCGTTGAGCAACTCGATCTGCTTCCAGCACTGGCCCAACGACCAGTTTGGGAAGATCCGAGCCTGGGGCTCGATCGGCTGGATTGTCATCGGGTGGGTGTTCGGCTTTGTCTGGATGGAGGGTCTGGGCAAACTGTTCCACACCCCGGCCCTGGTGGACTGCCTCTACCTGGCCGCGGTGCTTTCGTTCGTCTACGGCGCCTTCGCCCTGACGCTCCCCAACACGCCGCCTTCCAAGAAGGCCGGCAACCCGCTGGCGTTCCTTGACGCCGTCGGGATGCTGAAGAACCCCGCGTTCAAAATAATGGCCATCATTTCCTTCTTCGCGGCCATCGACATGCAGCTCTATTTCGTCTGGACTCAGAGCTTCCTGAGTGAAGGTCTCAAGATCAAGGATCAGTGGCTTTCGCCAATCCAGACCGCCGGGCAGATCTGCGAGATGTTCATGATGGTCATGCTGCCCTTCGTGCTGAACAGGTGCGGTTTCCGCGTCACGATGGCCCTGGGTATCGCCGCGTGGGGGCTTCGTGAGGTGATCTTCGCCATCGGAGCTCCGACCTGGCTGGTGCTGGACGGGATTGCGCTGCACGGCGTGGGATACGCGTTCTTCTTCACCACGATCTTCATGTACACGGATATCATCGCTCCGGCGGACATCAAGTCGAGCGCCCAGAGCTTCCTGGCCTCGGTGACCATCGGCTGCGGCATGCTGGTCGGCTCGCTGCTGGCAGGGCCCATCTGGAATGCCTGCGGCGGCGATTGGCACAACATCTACGGCGTGCCCGCCCACCTGTGTGCGTTGTGCTGCATCGCCTTCCTGGTGGGGTTCAAGCCCCAGGAGGCTGAGCAGGCTAAGGAGAAGTAAGAGTCGATATTCCCCTGAGCGGGCAGTCAGCTTCCCGCTTGCAGTCCGAAAAACGGGTCAGCTTCGCCTCCCATGCGAGGGATGGCGAAGCTGACCCGTTTCGTTAGCAGGGGCTGTTGTTGGCTGAACGTCGGCAGAGGGGGGACGCCGCCGGGGGCACGGCGGGGTACGGCCGGGCAGCGGAACGAATGGCCTCTACGCGCTGGCGTCGTCCCAGCCTGCGAGGATGTCGCTGATCGGGAAGAGGGTTTCCAGGACCGTGCCCAGGCTGGCGCCGACGAACTCCGCCCCGGCCGCGATGACGGCGTTCCTTACCTCCACGCCGCAACTGGTTCCCAGGATGGTTGTCCCGGAGGCGACGACGATCATCGCCTTGCCGATTCGTGTTACCCATTGGCTCTTGGTCATGAAATCACGCTCCGTCGCTTGGAACTAAAACATAAGGCGAATGCGAATGCCGCCAATAATGGCATCGCGATCATCCGTGTTGCCACCAGGATTGGTCACCACCTGGAAATCGGGGGATATGATACACCAGGGGGCCAGATAAAAGGAATAGTACCATTCGTAGATCGTCTCCCGGTCGGCCTTGGGGTCGATCCGGTCATGGTACTGGCTGGAGAGGACCGCCTGGGCGACCGCGAAGCCCAACACGTCCTGATCGCGGGTGGGGATGAGGCCCTTGTAGGAGAGGCCGGCCTCCCAATAGACGTCCACCCGATTGACCTCCCCGTGGGCGAGCCCCAGCCGTGAGAACAGGCCCAGCCCCTGCGAGTCCTGGGGATCGGCGTTTTCCTTGAAGATCATCTGGTCCAGACCCAGGTAAATCCCCGAATCCCCGGTGCGGGTCCTGGGTTCTTCGTCTTCATCCAGTTCCTCGAAGATCTCCTTGGGGACGGGCTCATACCAGCTCCCGATCCGGTATCGGCCGGGCATGGGTCCGCGAGCCGTCTTCCAGGCCGGGGTGAATCCGATCTCCCAGAGGACGTTGAACCAATCCTCGTCGTGGAAGGCAGTATCAAAGCCGGTCCTGGTCCGCTTCTCGGCCTGCGCGTCCAGGACAGCGGCCTGCACGTAGAAATTCTGGATGGGCTCGACCTTGGCAAAGGCGCCGATCCCGGCAGTGTGCGGAACCACCACGTTGCGGATGGCCAGCCGGCTCAGGAAGTCATTGTCCTCGTGGTTGGCGTAGAGGCTGATGTCGAACAGGTCTTTATTGGTTACCAGCCGGCCGAGGCGGAACTCAAGCCTGCCATCGAAGAACTCCTGGCGGTACCACCACTTGCGTACGAAGATGGGATAGTCGTCGAAGGCGTCGGCGTTGACGTTGTACAGGGCGCCGACCTTGTCGGGGTTGATCCCGTCGGAGTAGTTGCCCCGGGCCTTGATGTAGAAGCTTCCGCCCGGAATGAGCTTCATCTTGTCAAAGTCCGCTTCGATGGACAGATCATAGCTGCCGGAGAAGCGATGGCCGTTATGGGTTCGCAGCCCGCCGCGGAAGTTCTGCTGATACTGTTGCATGTACTTGAGCTCGAACGTCCAGCCGGCCTCTTCGAGGGCCGTGCGGACGCCGCCCCAGTCGCCGGTCAGGGTCGGCCGGGTCCAGAAATCGCCGGCTGTCGGCTTGGAGGTTTCCCGTTCGGCGGTGACGGGCTGGGTGGCGGGGGCCATGGTTTCGGGGGCGCATGGTTGCGTGGTCTGCGCCGCAACGGCGGATGTCATGATGCCCGCGAGCAGAAAGAGCCATTGCGCGGCTCGTGGTGGTTGTGGCAGGTCGTGGCCCATACGGCTTCTCTCGTTCCGAGCTTCTCCAATACGCAACGCCGGTCCAGGTGATCGGCCCGGTGACGAGCTCGCGAGAATCTACTGAAGTGCCCCATGTTAAGCACTTGCGAAGGACTTGTGAATGTCCGCGAAAAGGCTGGCGATCCTTTCGGGATTTCGACGGCCCCGGTGGCCATCGGAGCGGCTCACTGTCGATTGAGCACTTCGATGGTGCTGTGAGCGTCGAGCGTGAGGGTGGTGATTTCGCCGTCATCCTTGCGCAGTCGGACCCGCAGGAGCCAGAGCTTGTCGCCCTTGCCGTGGGCGTACCAACTGCCGGTCGGTTCGGGTTTGAAGGATTCGACAACGCCCTCCACGGTGGTAGGCCAGCGCAGGTCGCGGCCCAGGATCATTTGGGTGATTCGGACGCGGTCGCCCCGGGCGAGCCTGGGGGCGTTGGGGGGAATTTCGACGGCGGTCATCACGGAGAACTCCCTGGTAATTCGAGACAAAATAACCGGGCGCGATGGTAAGACAGCCAAGCGCACACAGGGTGCGCCATGCCTCTTGAGCCGTGCCGGGACGGCACCGGCGTTCCGCACTGCTCAGGAATAATGGCCCGCACCGTTTGCGGGCGTACCCCAGCGCGTGCCGCGGGATCGTGCACGGTCATACAGGAACCTGCCTTCCGCATGGCGGGCCGGCCCTCCTCTGGTCTGCTACGGTTCCGGGATGTCTTCCTGACGGCGGAGAGGGTTGATCTGCACCAATCCGCCGGGAGAGGCGACGGGGATCTGCTCGCGAGCGGGGCGCTCGTAGCCTGCCAGCGTACTGGGCACCGGGACGGTGACCTCCAGCCAGCGAGTCTCCGTGGTGATTCGCACGCGAGCCTCGGGCAACCGTGCGGGCAACAGGATGACCTGTCCTCGTCCGAACTGGAGCGTCTGGCTGGGCTCCCAGAGGATCTGGCCTTCTCCCTCAAGAACAATCCAAACCACCGGCTCGGCGTACGGAATACGCTGCTCGACGCCTTCGACCATGCGGACCTGCTCGATGACGAATGCCGGACACTCGACGAGGCGGGTAACGGCAGTCCACAGGCTGGCCACGTGGGAGCGGTCCTGGGTGGGCGGTGGAGAGGGCGCGTCAAAGTTGATGCACTCGATGGCCTGGTCGATGTGGAGCGCTCTGGGCTGGCCGGTGGCAGGATCGACGCGGCCCCAGTCATAGGCGCGATAGGTGACGTCGGAGGGGGTCTGGACCTCCGCCGCGAGAATGCCGGCGCCGAGCGCATGGGGGGTGCCGCTGGGGAGGAAATAGCATTCGCCTTGCTTGACGGGAACCCGCCGCAGCACGCCGTCCACCCGGCCGGTGAGCATGGCTTCGCGGAAACTGGCGGCATCAACGCCGGGTTCGAGGCCATGGTAAATGACGGCGCCCGGCTCAGCGGCGAGGACGTACCAGGCCTCATGTTTAACGCGAATGGCTCCGCCGGAGCGGGCGGCCACGGCCTCGCTGGGATGAACCTGGACGCTGAGGGTGTCGCGCGCGTCGAGAAACTTAATCAGCAGGGGGAAGCGGCCCTCAAAGAGTCTGACGCCGCCCATCAGGTCGCGGCCCCAGCTTTCGATGAGCGTGCGGAGGGTTTTACCTTTTGCGGGACCGACACTTACGACGGATTGCTCCTCTTCGAGATCGACCAGCTCCCAGGATTCGCCAATGGGTTCCGGGGGGGCTGAGGGGCGTCCAAAGTAGGAGAAAATACGGTTACCGCCCCAGATGCGAGGCTTGTAGATCGGTTCAAAGATTAACGGCGAAAGCGGCATCATTCGGACCCTGCCTGCCTGATGGTAGTAGACGGCTCGGCAGGGGGCAAGGGTCAGGATGGGACGACGCCGGAGGTTGAACGACGCATGTAACCCGCGTGGACGGGCCGGTGCCGATTCCGGCTGGCGCGCAGCCGCGACCTGGGACGGCGGGTCGGGAGGGGTTCGGTCACCAGTTCCTCGGTGCTGACCATCCGGATGCCCTTGGCGGCCAGTTGGCGGATGGCCAGGTCGGCGTCAGCCCGGCTCCAATAGCCGCAGGCGTCGGAGACGACGGTAACGCGATGGTGCCGAGCCAGGAGCCCGAGGGCCAGGAGCTTGATGGCCCGTTCCATGCCCACGCCGCAGAGAATCACTTCATCGGTGCGCAGATGGGTCAGAAAGCGGTCGGTTTTGGGATTGGCCAGGATGTCCCGGCTGCGTTTGCGAAAGATCACCTGCCGATAATGGGTGCACAGATCGGGTGGCAGGCAGAGGTAATTATCGGCTTCTACCAGGGTCCAGGGTTTCAGCAGGGTGAAAGCGCACTTGGCCTGTCCGGGGGTATTGTCAATGCAGTGCAGCGGGAAGCCCGCGAGCATTTCGGTCGGGCGGTGGGACTCCAGGCAGGACACAATGCCCAGGCGGGCCCCGTGGACCCAGCAGAAGATGCGTTTCAGGTTTTCGACGAGAGGGCTGAGGTTGGCGACCTGGAGGATGGCCCCTGGCTCGAGGAAATCGCACTGCGTGCAGATGTCGATGAGTACTCGGCTCCAGTTGAAGGACGTTGTCTTGGCCATGGCCGCTTTCTCGCCGTGTTGTTTCCCCGTTCCACTTCGAGAGGATCTTGCCCCTTTCGGCAGGGTCTTACGCAGGCCTTTCGAAGTGTGCGTCAAAGCATTGCGTCCCAAAAGCGAAGAAAAGCCTGTTTTTTCCCAATACGAACGGTGTCTATCGAATAATAGGCGCTCTGCAGAGCTATCCTCGACGCCGGATTGCGAGAAAAGTGCGAGAATTTTTGCGGAACAGTAATCGGACGCAAAGACCGCATGGACGCGGAAGTTATGCGCAGAAAACCCGGAAGTCAGGCGCAGAAAATTGGCCCCGGTAGGGGGACCGGGGCCATTGGCGAGCCATCGCAAGTCCCAGCGCAAGCCCCAGCCGGGGTAAACCAGGGCGTAGGTAGGTAGTACTGGTCCCTGCGAATAGCCATTTGTCGTCTCATCCGAAGATGAGACGACACCAAAGGGGGAAGCAACCAATGTATTGTACGCGATCTTGGCACCTTGCCAAGAGGAAAAAACGCGAAATCGCTAATTTTTTTTCATCGAGATTGTGGCAAATGGCCCAAGATATAGTGGTTGAGGTCACGGGGATACCCCCTATATTGCGTGTAGAGATGTCAGTGGGAGGCGACAAAAAGTCGACGGGCTTTATGCGGGAGGTTGCAAGCTTCGATATTGCCGCAGCAGGTGAATGAGCCGGGCCAACTCGGCGGGCGGGGGGGCTTCCAGCTCGGTGGTTTTTTCGGTGATGGGGTGTACGAAGCGGATGCGATAGGCGTGCAGGGCCTGTTGGGAGGTAATTGGCTCGTCGCTGCCCTGGCCGGTCAGGCTCTTTTCGGAAACCAGATGTCCGCCGTAGAAGGTGTCGCCGGCCATGGGGTGGCCGATGTACGACATGTGGACGCGGAGCTGGTGGGTTCGGCCGGTCCGCGGGTGCAGATGCACCAGGGCATATCCTTTGAATCGTTCGACGACTTCGTATTCGGTGATGGCCTCTTTGCTGAGTTTACTGGTAACTCGCTGGTGAGCTCCGGGAACGATGTAGCGATCCTTGATGGTCGGATGGGCGCTGAGTGGAGCGTTGATGATATCGCTCTCGAATTTCGGGTTGCCTTCGACCACGCCGAGGTAGGTCTTTCGAACGGTGCGCCGTTCGAACTGGAGCGAGATTCGCCAGTGCGCTTCGTCGGTTTTGGCCACCAGCATGACGCCGGTGGTGTTTTTGTCGAGGCGGTGGACGATGCCGGGCCGGAAGGGATCATCGCCGTGGCTGAGCGATTTGGCATACCAGGCCAGCCCGTTGGCCAGCGTGCCGGTCTGGGTGCCGTGGGAGGGATGAACGATGATGCCCTTGGGTTTGTTGATGGCCAGCAGGTGGTCGTCCTCGTAGAGGATGTCCAGGGACATCGGCTCGGGGATGACCTCATACGGCTCCGGGGGCGGAATGACCATGTCGATGCGGTCACCGCCGTCGGGCTCGTAGCTGGCCTTGGCCGGCTTGCCGTTCACGGTGATTACGCCGGCCTTGATCAGCCGCTGTATGACGGTACGGGAGAGCCGGGGGAACCGCCCGTGGAGGTACTTGTCGAGGCGCCGGCCAGGGAGGCGCCTGCGAATGAACAGCGTGACTTTCTCAGCCTCATCGCTGTCCACCTCCAACGGGCGTAAATCGATGTCGTTGTCGAGGCTCAGTTCGTCATCAGGAGATTCGGCAGCCATAGCCAGTCATTCTAGGCTTTTGCCGGCACCAGGCGGGTGGCCACCTCCACGGCCGAGGCCGCGTCAGGGGCATAGCCGTCGGCGCCGATGTCGTTGGCGAACTGCTGGGTCACGGGGGCGCCGCCGATCATGGTGCGGACGTCCTTGAGGCCGCTGTCCCGGATGGCCTTTACGACGTTGGCCATGTAGGGCATGGTGGTGGTCAGCAGGGCGCTCATGCCCACGATGGTGGCATTGTGCTGCTGAACGGCCGAGACGAAAGTTTCGGCGGGCACATCGGTACCCAGATCGATGATTTCAAAGCCGCCGCCCTGGAGCATCATGGCGACGAGGTTCTTGCCGATGTCGTGCAGGTCGCCCTTGACGGTGCCGAGGACGACTTTGGCGATCGGTTTTACACCGCCTGCGGAGAGATGGGGGGCCAGGAGAGCCATTCCCGACTTCATGGCGCGGGCGCTGATGAGCACCTCGGGGACATACACGAGGTTACGTCGGAAGCGCTCGCCAACGACCGACATGCCGGCGATGAGCCCGTCGTTGAGGATCGTCTCAGGCTTGACGCCTTCTTCGATGGCCTCTTTCACCTTGGATTCAACATCGTTTTTCTTGCCCTTGATGAGGGCAATAGCCATTCCTTCAAGGTCTGCCATGGTTTGGGGTCTCCTGGTCTCTATAGGCGGCAACAGGGTAACGAGGGCGCTGGATGGTGTCAATCGTTAAAACCTTATGCAGGTGCGATAAACCGCTGTGGAAAAGGAGTTTTCAGACGGAATGCGGAAACATGCAAAAAAAGCGAGGGGCCGGTGGGGAGCCGGTCCCTCGCAAGGCACTGGATTGCGTTCTGTTGACATACTCTATGCCCGCTGCTGAGCTGAAGTCCAGAGGCAAAATCGCGGAGAACGTCCTGACCGCGGAGAGCGCGGAGGATACTGCGGGCGTGGAGGGAAATACCTGGAAAAGGGGGCAGCCTCCAAAGCAAACCCCCCAAAGCAAATCAGCCTGAGGGATTAACCTCAGGCTGACGGACATTTCCAAGTGGAGCGGAAGGGAGTCGAACCCTCGACCTTCTGGATGCCATCCAGACGCTCTCCCAACTGAGCTACCGCCCCGGGGATGATTCCGCCGGTCTCCATCGGAGGTTACCGGCAAGATCCTATATTTACCACGGCTTGGCCGCTGGCGTCAAGTGGACCACCTGAGCATCGGCCGGCCGGTAAACAGTATAGCGCCCCATCCGCTGGTCGTCTATTAAAGGAATGGCGGGCCGTTGGCCGGCCAATCTCCCCCTCCCCGTGGAAGGCGGGCAAAATGCCCGGGCCCATGGGGATACGGCTGCCGCACCGGCAAGACCGGCGGGGCCGCGGCGCCCGGTATCACACAAAATTCCGAATTTTGAGCCGGGGCTTGAGCCCTGTCCCCTGAATCCCGGGGGGCTGAACATGATGCCCCAGCGCTGAATCCCCACAGCGCAAAGTGAGTTGTTTTGGAAAGCAGCCGGGCTCCGTACCGGCCGTTCGCCTGTAAAACGGCCTGCCTCCAGCTTTCGCCGGGTACCCGGCCGTCCGCTACCCAGTCTGCTGCGTCGGTTCTGAAACAGCCTCTGGTCGGTCGTCAGTGGTCAGTTGTCAGTTGTTGTGTTCGGGCTCCCGATTTGGTCGCCCTCACTTGTCCTTTTGTCAGGTCTGAGGTGGAACGGTGTCGCGGCAATGCCCGTGCAGCCAAGCCGCCAGGGGGTGTTTAGTTATGCTTCGTTAAACAACATGGTCGAACTTGCGCCGCAGGTTCGGAGCGGAAGAGGAGCGGAAGAATCGTGACCCAGGTTCAGAGAGCCTGCGCCGCCCGCGCTCGTAGGCATTAGTGCTTGGCGAGGCGCTCGCGGATGCGGTCGAGCATGCCGGCCGGTGTGAGGATGACCGCCGCCCGGCGGGGCATCGCATTCTGGTGCACCAGCTTCTGGCCATCGAAGAGGTACACCTCCGGCTTGTTCTCGTCCCGGTAGTATTCGCCCTTCACGAACTTCTCGTCGCGCAGCCGCGAGTAAGCCCGCGTGATGCGCATGTACAGGTCGGGTACGCAGTGGCCCCACGGGTCTTCCCAAGCGTAGCTGGCCTCGATAGCCGTTTCCTCTTCGAAATTGTTGAAGTCGGCGATGGTCACGTGCCGCGGGTTGGCCTTGCGCACGTGCAGCCACGCGCGGACATAGAGGTTGCCGCCCTCCCGCGGCTCCTCCAGGGGGTCGTTGCCGAGCTTGGCCACGTGGTAGGGGAAGCGATGCCCCGGCCAGATGCTCATCGACTCTTCGACGACGGGCGCCGGGTGATACGAGCCCCATCCCCACGTCTTGCGCTTGCCCATGGACTCATGATTGTCGCCGTTGTAGGCCCAACGCACGGTGAAGCGGGCATCGTCCCAGTCGCCGGGGCCGTAGTTATCGTCGGTATCGACCAGCAGCAGGGGCTTGCCGTCCAGTTTGAAGTAGCTGGGGCGCTGTGCCCAGGAATTCCAGTAGAAGTCGGCCGCCCGGGTCTGCCCCGGCTTGCCCTCGCCGCGCATCTCGCCGCCGCCCCCAATGCAGATGGGGATGCGCTCGCCGGCCGGCCTGGCGTCCATGAAGTCGAACCAGGCCTTGATGTTGTCGGCGATCCGGCCGCCGTCGTTGTTGTAGCAGTTGGTGTCGTCCATGATGATGAAGTCCACGCCCAGATCGCGGAACTGCTCGTAGTGGCGGGCGATGATGGCCGGGGCGCCGGCGGTGTAGGGGCCGCCGACGGGCAGGCGATGGCAGTTGACCCAGTGGCGGAACTGGTCGTCCTTGGTCCACCAGACGGTCAGCCACATGC
>JAAXZI010000169.1 GCA_012719955.1 Phycisphaerae bacterium
TCCCCTTGTCTCCTTGTCGCCGTGCCCCCTCAACTCTCCCGCTCCACCTCCCCCGCAATCTCACCTCGCGCCTTCATCGCATGCTCAGCAGCACTCCCCCTCTCCCCCCGGTCCTCTTCCTGCAATTCGCCGTTGATCGCCACCGCCGCCGTGGCCCCCTGGGCGACCGCGACGGCCACAAACTGCACCTCGCCGGAGGCATCGCCGGCCAGGAACAATCCCTTCACCCCCGTGCGCCCGCGTCGATCCGTGCACACATGCCCCTTCTGGTCGAACCGGCAGCCCAGTCGTTCAGCCAGATCGGCGCGTTGCCCCTGGCCGGTGTTGAAGAAGAGAGCCTTGCGTTCCAGTGGAGGTCCTTCGGCAAAGACGATGCGCTCCAGCCAGCCGTCGCGCCCTTCCAGCCGAACGATCGGCTCGGCCCGCACGGGGATCTTCAGCCGATTCAGTTCCCGGCGACGACGCCGGCTGAAATCCGTGTCTCCATTCGTGCAGACCGCCACGTCGCGGCTCCAGTTGAGCAGCGACATGGCCAAGCCTGAAGCCTCCCCGGCCGTGCCATAGGCGGCCAACGACTGGTCGCGCCACTCCCAACCGTCGCAGTACGGGCAGTGGTGCACGCTCCGCCCATAGCACGCCGCGAATCCTTCGATCTCCGGCAGGTGGTCGCGTATGCCTGTCGCCAGCAACACTTTCCGCGCCGCCAGCAGTGAACCATCGGCCAGCCGGACCTCCAGGTGGTGTTCCAGGCAGCGCACGTCCACCACCTGCATCTCGCGAAATTCCACGCCGTAACGGACGATCTCTTCGATCCCCAGCCGGCGCAACTCCGCGGGGGGAATGCCGTCGCGGGTGAGGAAACCATGTACCCCGCCGGAGGCGGCGTTGCGCGGCCGCCCGGCATCGCATACCACCACCCGCCGCCGGGCCCGCCCCAGCACCAGAGCCGCGCTCAACCCCGCCGGCCCGCCACCCACGATGACGACCTCATACATGCCAGAGTCTTGGCCGCCGACTTGCGGGAAGTCAACCATGTCTCAGCCGTTGCGGTTGGCAACGACCGGGCTCGGTATCGCCTGTTCCCCATTGTCCCGTTCTCGCGGTAGCGGCCGGGCTCCGTACCGGCCGTTTCCTCCTGTGCCGCCTTGCTGCAACAGCCGGACCGGGTACCAGGCGAAAGCCGGGTGCCGGCCGTTTCCCGGATAAAGCACCCGCATCCTGTTCGGATTCGAGAAGGCGGGCAGGATGCCCGCCCCCCGTTCAGATTCAGAAAGTGGGTAAGACTACCCCCCCACGCAAGCCGGGTTGATGGGCTCCCCCGTTCCAGTGAGACAGCGTTGCAGAATCGCGAAATCCGACATGTCCACATCGCCGTCGTCGTCGATGTCCGCCAGTTCACAGGCAGGATCGGTTTGCTCGATTGCGGTTCCTGTCATGCAGAGCCGGAAGGCCGTGACATCGGAACTGTCGATCCAGCCATTGCCATCCATATCGCCCGGGAATTCTCCGACCCTCATGGTGACAGCAACCGTCTGCGGCGAATTGGACGCGCCGGACGCGACAATCAGGATCGTGGCCGTATGTATCCCCGGCGGCAAGGTGGCGGTCGAATAGCTCACCGTGATGGACTTCGTATCCGACGGACCGGTGCTGGTGCCATTCGAGGGGTTTGCCGACAACCAGCTCTGGTTCACCGAAATCGCGAAGCTGAGCGTCCCGATGCCGGTGTTGTTGATGTTGATTGTATCCGACGTAGCGTTCTGACCAACGGCGACGGTTCGCGAAAGGGCCACCGGCCAGCGGTTGATGGTCCCCGCCGAACCGACCAGTGCCTGCAGGTCGGCCAGCGTGCCCTTGAATACGTTGAGGTCGATGCCGTTGATTGAGCCCAGCGAAGTGTCGCCAGCGTATTGCCAGAAGGTCCATGCTTTGAAGATGCCGATACCCGGGTTACCGGTCTGCGGGTTCGGGTTGGCCGGCCAGTTGGCGATCCAGAGCCTGCGATTGGCCAGCGTGGAGTCCAGGTAATTCTGGGCAAAGTTGGTGTTGCAGTAGATCATCGGCTCAACGCCGGTCTGCGCCTCGACGTAATCCATCCACTCGTTGGCCCACTGGGACAGGGCGCTGCGGCTCAAACCTCTCTCATTCCACTCGAGATCCAATACCGGCGGCAGATGGCCCGGCCCGATGTAGTCGCGTGCCCTGCTCAGAAACGTATTGGCCTCATTAACGGGCGTGTGGTTGACGGAATACATGGGGTACGAAAAATGGTACGCCCCCACGTAGAGCCCCGCCGCCTTGGCGTTGGCCATGTGGGTCACGAACTGCGTATCGTGGCCGCCGTAGCCATAACTGGCCCGGGCAAAAGCGAAGACTCGACCGGCATTGCGAACCTCGACCCATTGAGCCGGCGTGATGGTCTCCCATCCGGAGACGTCCACGCCCAAAAGCCTCTGCGCCTGGACCGGCGCGACCGGCCAAAGGAAGGCCGCGCAGCACAAGACCAAACCGAGCAATCCCCGCCGGCGCGGGCCGCAATATCCGAGTAGTTGGACCAACCAATAAGAACGCACATGCCCCTCCGCTTATCTGTCGACCAGATAGATGTCTACATGTTGACAGTATATCCTCAAATCCTTTCCGCAGTAAAGCAAAAATGGGCTGACGATCCGATTGCCGCCAAGCCATGGGGCTGGTATGCTGACCGCCGCAAAAAGGAGATAACATGTTAAACCTCAAGCACTTGTTTCTGGTGCTGGTGCTCGCCGGTCCGCTTACGGCCACCGATCTGAAGTACAAAGAAGCCTTCCTGGCCAAGATCGCCTCCCAGGTGCCGTCGGTCCTGAAACATTTCGATCCGCAGACCGGCCGGTTCGGCCGCGGCGTGTGGATCGTCACCGATCAGAACGTCATGCTCCCGCTGGCGGTCGTGTACGCCACGCCGGGGACCCCTTATTACAAGAGCGAAGAACTGCTCTCCGTGCTCATCAAGGCCGGCGACGCACTGATCGCCGATGCGGACGAGAACGGTTTGTGGGTCTTCCGCAAGAAAGACGGCAGCACGTGGGGCAAGATCGCCATGCCGTGGACATACTCACGGTGGGTGCGCACTTATGCGCTGATCCGCGAGGACATGCCCGCCGAGGCCCGGGAACGCTGGGTCAAAGCGCTCACGCTGGGTTATGAGGGCATTCGCAAGCGGGATCTCAAGCACGTCCACAACATTCCCGCCCACCACGCGATGGGACTCTATGCGGCTGGAAAAGAGTTGGAACGCCCGGATTGGTGCAAACAGGCCGGCGACTTCCTGCTGAAAGTCGTGGCCGCCCAGGCCGAAGGCGGCTACTGGTCGGAGGGACAGGGGCCGGTGGTCAACTACAACTTCGTCTACATCGACGCCCTGGGAAGCTACTACGCCATGTCCGGCGATGATCGCGTGCTGCCGGCCATCGAGAAAGCCATCGCCTTTCACAGCCATTTCACCTATCCCGGCGGTCAGAGCGTGGAGACCATTGACCAGCGCAATCCCTTCGCCGTAACCATCTGGCCGGGCAATCCCGGCTTCACCCTGACGCCGGCCGGCCGGCTGTGGCTGCACCGCCAATGGGCGCATGCGGAGTTCGCCGCGCTCCCCCTGGATGCTCTGGCCCTGTTCGTTCTGCACGGCCAGGAGGGCCCCATGGCTCAACCGGCCACGCGCGGCAGCGAGGAGCTGTTCGTACTCACCGAGGGCGGTGTGGATTGCGCGGCCACGTTGCGCAAGGCCCCCTGGTTCGTCTGTCTCTCGGCGTATACCGGGCCGATCGCCCAGAATCGCTGGATCCAGGATCGCCAGAATCTGGTGAGCATCTGGCATGACGCCGTCGGCCTGATCGCCGGCGGCGGCAACACCCACCTCCAGCCGGCCTGGAGCACCTTCACGGTCGGCGACATGAGTCTGCTCCGGCACACCCCCGGCGACGAATCACCCGACTTCCGGCCCAAGGGCGAACTATATCACGTCCCCAAGGCCGCGAAACTGATCCGCGAGCCGGCGCTCGGACTGGATCTGAGCTACGGTCCACAGACGTGCAGGGTTCGCATTCGCGTCAAAGATGACCGCGTCCTGGAATGCCACTTCGAGGCGCCCGATCCCGGCAAGCTGCCGGTCGCCGCTCATTTGACGCTGATGCCCCATCTCGACAAACCCCTCTGGACAGGCAACGGCCAGGAGCTGAAGCTCACCGGCGAGCCCCTGGAACTGTCCCCCGGGCAACTCCACGGATCCCTCGCGCACGCCGGCTGGACGCTGCGCCTGCCGGCGGTGGCGTCGGTGCATTGGCCGGCGCTGCCGCACAACCCCTACCGGAAGGATGGCCGGGCGCAGACGGAGGAAGGACTGATTGAAGTCCGCGTGCCGCTGACCGGGGAGCAACCCCATCAAACCCTTACGCTCGAGGTGGCGCCGCCCGGTCCTTCTCAATAGAGGGCGCTACCTCTCGATATTGGGCGGCGTGCAAGCCAGCTTGCAGGTGAGATCCCCCGCCCACTCGCGCACCTTATACTGGCGGACGATCTCCGGGTTCAGGCGGACGCCCAGGCCGCTGCCGCTCGGCACGCCCAGCAGGCCGTTGTGACAACCCACCGGCGGATCGGTGACGTCGGCCACAAACCAGCGGCGCGAAGCCTCCACGTCCGTGGGATGGGTAATGTGGTCGAGGGTTGCAAAATGGATCGCCGCATACGCCCCGATGGCCAGTTCCGGCATGGTCCCCATCCAGCAGCCCAACCGCGATTCGCCGGCCAGTTGATGGACGCGCAGGGCTGCGGCGAACCCGCCGAGGCGCTGAAGCTTGATGTTGATGATCCGGGCCGCGCGCAGGCGGATGGCCTGGGCCACCGCCGACGGCGACTCGGCCCCTTCGTCCAGGCAGATCGGCGTCCGACAACATGCCGACAACTCGGCATGGCCTTCCAGATCATCGCGGGCCAGCGGCTGTTCGATCATGAGCAGGCCGAAGCGATCGAAGGAGGCCAGATGGGCAAGGTGCTCGCGGGTATACGCGCAATTCGCGTCCACCATCAGCGGGATACGACCAAAGCGAATGCGGATCGCTTCCAGGGGCTCGAGATCCCAGCCGGGTTGGACCTTGATCTTCACCCGCCGATAGCCGTCCATCCGCAGGTAATGGTCGATTCGCTCCAGCAGTTCATCCACCGTTGGCACAATGCCGACGGCCAGGCCCGACTCGATGCGCCGATCCCCCCTTCCGCCCAGCAACGACCAGAGCGGCACGCCGCGTCGTTTGGCCGCCAGGTCCCACAACGCGCAGTCGATGCCGCAGGTGGCGTAGGGGTCGTCCACCACGCCGGCAAACCACTCGCCACCCAGGTCAAGCTCGCGGGCCTCGTTCATGCGCGGCACCAGCCGCTCGGTCAAAGCCCGCCACGTCGAGTCGGGGGTGTGATGGCTGTAAAATGAGCCGGCCATGGGCGACGCCTCGCCGAGGCCGGTAAGCCCGGCGGCCTTGATTTCCACCAGGATCGCATCTTTCTCCCCCACAACCCCGTTGCTGATGGTGAACGGCTCACACAGCGGTATGCGCACATGAACAAGCTTAATGCTCTCCAGCCGGATCGCCTCCATGATCGAAACCTCCTTCAATCTCTTATTTTAGCTGTGCTCACGAAGGAAGTCGCACCCGGCAAGGGAGACGTTGAACGGCGTGAAGAAGATCCGTGACTGCCGATGATCAACGGAGAACACGAGGCCACCCGGCCCAACCGGTCCTGCTGACATGCTCTTCTCGGATGCTTGTGAGGGCGGGCAGGATGTTCCTCTCGGATGTTTACGAAGGTACGGGGTGGAGGCACCCTGGGATGCTTCCCTGGGATGCCCAAGAAGGAGGACAGGATACCCACCCCTTTGGGCATTCAAGAAGACGGGCAAAATGCCCCCAGATGTTCAAAAAGGCGGGCAAGATGCCCGCCCTCCGAGGTTCAAGAAGGCGGGCAGATGGCCCTCGGGTGTTCAAAAAAGGAGGGCAGGATACCCACATTTCCACCTTACCACCTTCTCACATTCCCACTTTACCCCCCGTCCGGCCCGCGCTTGCGAATCGCCACCCGTCCGGCCATGATGTGCATTCGCGCGGGATTGTTGGAGTGGATGGATGGCAGACATTCTCGTCATCGATGATGACAACAATCTCGGTATCGCCCTCCAGATGGCCCTCAAGCAGATGGGCCACCAATGCCGCTACGCCGATAATGCGCAGGCCGGCTGGAAGGAATACCAGCAAAAGACCCCTGACCTGGCCCTGCTCGACCTGCGTCTCCCGGACAGCAACGGCCTGGACCTCATGGAGCGCATGCGCGCCGCCCGCGCCGACCTGCCGGTTATCATCATGACCGGCTTCGCCACCGTCACCAGCGCGGTCGCCGCCCTCAAAGGGGGAGCGGCCGACTTCATCGAGAAACCCCTCTCCGTCCGCGAACTTTGTGCCCTGATCAGCCAGATGCTCGATAGCACGCTCGCCGACCAGGGCACGCAGGCCGGCGAGGCCGGCGAAACTGAGCTCATCGCCGCTTCCGGCCCCATGCGGCAGGTGCTCTCCCTGGCCGACCGAATCGCGGCCCTGCCCAACACTCCGGCCATGGGCCTCAACGCCACGCTGATCACCGGCGAGACCGGCACGGGGAAGGAAATGCTGGCCCGCTACATCCACCAGCACAGCCCCCGGCGGGACCGGCCGTTCATCCAGGTCAACTGCACGGCCATCCCCGAAAACCTCTTTGAATCCGAGCTGTTCGGCCACGAACGCGGATCCTTCACGGACGCCAAGAGCTCCAAGGTCGGTCTGATCGAGGCGGCTGACGGCGGCACGCTGTTCCTGGATGAAATCGCCGACATTCCCATGAGCATGCAGGGCAAGCTGCTGATCGCCATCGAGACCGGCCGGTTCCGCCGACTGGGCGCCACCAGCGAGCAAAAAGCCGACATCCGCATCATCGCCGCCACCAACCGCGACCTCGAAGAGAAGACCCGCAGCGGCGAGTTCCGGGCCGACTTGTACCACCGGCTGAAAATCTTTTACATCGCCTTGCCGCCCCTGCGCGACCGGGGTGACGACATCACCCTGCTGGCCCATCATTTCCTCGAGCGGTTCTGCCGGCGGCTCGAACGGCCTTTGCCCGAGATCCCCGAGGACACCTGGGCAGCCCTGCGAGGCTATGCCTGGCCGGGCAATGTCCGCGAGCTGGCCCACGTGCTCCTGCGTGCCCTGGTGGCCGGCGACGGGCAGGCCCTGCGCCCTGAGGACCTGGGCCTGCCGCGAGAAAGCTCAGCAACTCCGGACGGCGGCGCCATGCTTCAGATCGACCTGTCGCAAGGCGGGTGGACCCTGGCAGCCATCGAGAAGCGATTGCTCAGCGCCGCCATGCAGCGGGCCCGCGGTAACATCGCCGAAGCCGCCCGCCTGCTGCGGATGCCCAGAGGGACCTTGCGTTACCGGCTTGAAAAACTGGGCCTTATTTCAAATCGCGATGCGACCGATCCCGCCGAACCTTAGCCGCACGCCCTCCGCCGCGCGGCGAAGAATTTCGCCATTCCGTCAAGTCTTCGCCCCGCCGACCTGAAACACGGATCCACACCCTCTCCATAAGAACATGGTAGTGCACAACTTACGAATCAATCCCAAATTCACCTGTTCAGGCACAGGAATTGCTCAGTCTCCCGCTCAGGAGGGATAGACGCCTATGTGCCTCTAAGGCGGCTTGGAGCAGCATAGAGGCTTTGGGCTGACCCGGCTGGCATCGTCAGCGTCCGGCACGATCCAGACGGGTTAGCCCCTTCTTAATCTAACAAGAGGCCAACCTGAAAGGGTGTCGGCCTTTCGTGCCGGGTTTGCCTGTGCGCGGGCGGCTCTCGGCACCCGATAATCGAGGCTGGGGGGAGCGGGCGTCTCACCCGCCCGCATCGACAGACGACCCACCAGCACCCGGTACAGAGTGAGCGCCAAAGTCGCGGAACGTGGCGCAATACGGCCCCGGAGACCACCCGTGTTGTGCCTTCCCTCTTGCGATCTGGCGCTCACTCTTCTTTTCAGATCTTGTTAACACTTCTTGCCGAAACAAGTTAGCATACAATCAGTGGAGACTCGTATGCGCGTCCATGCGAACCCTGATGTTGAAACGGCGGTCGTCTGATGCAGATCGGAGGGGCTGTGCAGAGGAACGGTCAGACCGGCGTCACAATTATTCTCACTTTCCTGCTGGCATCCGCGCCACTTAATGCCCAGCGATCTCTGAACGACTTATCCGGTCCATGGCAGTTGTTCGTGGATGATTCCGTGCTGGTCGAGAAATCGAACCTGACGCGGACCTACCACCAATTCCAGAAAGACCCGCGCAATCCCGTCCTGGTTGCCGACCAGCCGTGGGAATGCGGGAACAACTACCCCTCATCGGGCATCGTCTATCTGTACGGCACGGTCTTGCCGAACGAATCCGGCCCGGGGTATCGCATGTGGTATGCCACCTTGCCGTGGTGGGACGCGGGGGCTCCGGCCAACAGCAGCAACACGCTGTACGCGACCAGCCTGGACGGCATCACCTGGACCAAGCCGAATCTCGGCATCCGCACCTGGAATGGATCGCCCCAGAACAACATGTTTTACAGCCGGACCACCCGCAGCGGGATCACCAGCGTGATCCACACGCCGTGGGACCCCGATCCGGCGCGCAAGTACCGGTTCATGAACTATGAGGCGGGCGGCTACTGGGCCTCCTGGGCGCCGGACGGCATCCACACGGTGGATGCGCCTGGCAATCCGGTGTTCACCGGCGGCAGCGACGTGGGCCAGTTCATGTGGGATCCGTTCGAGCAAGTCTACCGCGGATACGTCAAGAACAGTTGGACCGACTGGAACGGCAGGAATCGACGCGCCGTCGCCCTGACCCAAACGACGGACATTACGCAGTGGCCCGCCGAGCAGCTCATTCTCACGCCCGACCCCTACGACGATCGCTGGGCCGTCAACCAGGTTCATCGAACGCACTTCTACGGCCTGTCGGCGTTCGCTTACGAATCGATGTACCTGGGCTTTCTGTGGATCCTGCGGGCCCAGGAAGCGGAGGGCTACAATTATGGACCGGTTTATCCGGAGATCGTCAGCAGCCGGGACGGGATCCACTGGACGAGAGAGGAAGGCGACCGCCCGGCCATTTTGCCGCTGGGCAGCCCCGGCCAGTGGGACGACGGGCAACTTTACACCGCCACGCAGCCGCTGGTTGAGGGCGACACGCTGAAGCTCTACTACGGGGCCTGCGACCAGCCGCACGGCGTCGGCCTGAGGATCACCTCCTGCGCCATCGGGCTCGCCACTCTGCGCAAGGACGGCTTCGCCTCGCTGGACGCGGGGGCCACGCCGGGATCCGTCACCACCCGGCCGCTGCTGGGCGCCAGCGGCCGCCTGCGGGTGAACTGCACGGCCGGTGGAGGCTCGGTCCGGGTGGAGGTGCTGGACGCGCAGCACAACGTGCTGCCGGGCTACAGCGCAGCCGACTGTGTGCCCCTCACCGGCACCGGCGTAGATCAGCCGGTCACGTGGGCTTCGCACGACCAACTCCCGACCACGCCCGGCGCAATCCGCCTGCGGTTCCTGGTGCAGAACGCATCCCTGTATTCCTTCCGCGCCGCCGACCCTGTCCAGTTGGCCCCGCTTCCGGTCATCAGCGAACAGCCGCAATCCATCACCGCGACTCCAGGCCAGAGTGTGGCCTTCCGCGTGCAGGCCAGCGGCACGGGGACGCTCCGGTATCAGTGGCAGAAGGATGGGATTCCTCTGACCAACGGCGGCGCGATTTCCGGCGCCACCAGCAGCGAACTGCGAATCACCGCTCTGGATGCGACCGCCCTGGGCGCTTATCGCTGTATCGTTACCGACACCTACGAGAGCGTCGCCTCCGACAGCGCCCGTCTGACCGTTCTGCTCTCGGCCCCGGGCTGCGTGCAGAACGCTTCTTTCGAGGCGGGTTTCACCGCGGGAGTGGCCCAGGGTTGGACCCCATTCAACCTGGTCGGCAACGTCCAATACAAGGCTGAAAACACCGCCCAGCACGTGCGCCAGGGCGGCTTCTCGCAACGGATCTATTCGAGCAGCATCCTGAATACGGGGGGGATCTATCAGCAGGTCCACGTCACTCCCGGCCAGGAGTACACCTTCAGCGTGTGGGTCAAGACCAGCGACAGCAATTTGATGGAAGGCTACCTGGGAATCGATCCCAACGGGGGGACGGATTACAGCATCGTTCAGGAGGTGGACTTTACCTCCTATCAGACCTGGTCCAAGCAGACAGTCAGCGTGGTGCCTCCGGGCAACACCGTCACCGTGTTTCTCTACGCCCGCTCGACCAAGCCGACCAAGGCCGGCTACGTCTATTTCGATGACGCCTCCCCGGACTGCGCCACTATCCCCCCGGTCATCACGGCACACCCCGTCAACCAAACCACCTGCACGGGAGGAACGGTAACATTCAGTGTCGCGGCTCTCGGCGGGCAGCCCCTCTCTTACCGCTGGCAGAAGGATGGCCTCGACTTGAACGACGGCGGACACTACGCCGGTGCGACCACGGCCACATTGACCGTATCGAATACCAACGCTACCGATACGGCGGCCTACCGTTGCGTAGTCAGCAACGCCAACGGAACGGCCACTTCCGAGACGGCCGCGCTGGCCGTCCAGGACCGCGTGGCTCCGGACCTGAACGGCGATTGCAGCGTAGACACCCAGGACCTCACGCTGTTCGAAAGCTGCCTTCTGGGGCCGGGCGTACCCTTCCCGCCCGGCTGCGCTTCCCGGGACTTCGACGGCGACCAGGACGTGGATCAGTCCGATTTCGGCATCTTTCAGCGCTGCTACAGCGGTCCCGGCATCATGGCCCGCCCCGGTTGCGGCGATTGACCACACGACAATTCAAGCTCTTGCAGTTATACTGCCTGGCGGTGCAGTCGTTTCAACAACCGATTAGGGAGGATCCGATCGTATGAACGCCAAGAGATCCATCACTGCGTTGATCGTGCCGGCCCTGCTGCCGGCGGCACTGGCGACAGCTGCTCCGGCCGATCCCGCCGGGCGTCCCAACATTCTGTTCATCATGACCGACGACCACGCGGCCCACGCCATGAGCTGCTACGGCAGCCGGGTCAACCAGACCCCCAATCTGGATCGGATCGCCACCGGAGGCATGCGCTTCGATAACTGCTTCTGCACCAACTCGATCTGCACGCCCAGCCGGGCAACCATCATCACCGGCAAGTACAGCCACATCAACGGCGTGCCGGCCTTCAACCGCTTCGACGGCTCGCAGCCGACCGTGGCCAAGTACCTCCAGGCGGCCGGCTATTACACCGGCATGATCGGCAAGTGGCACCTCGGAAGCGACCCGACCGGTTTTGACTACTGGGAGATCTTTCCCGGCCAGGGACGTTACTTCAACCCGATCTTATACACCGCCACCCAGACGCGCACGATCGAAGGCTACGCCACGGACGTGGTTACCGATCTGGCCCTCGAGTTTCTCAAGAATCGCCCCAAGGACAAGCCTTTCTTCCTCATGTACCACCACAAGGCCCCCCACCGGGCCTGGGACCCGGACGAGAAGCACAAGGCCATGTTCGCGAACAAGAAGATCCCCGAGCCGCCCACACTCCGCGACGATTACGCCACGCGCACGGACGCCATCCGCGAAAACGAACAGCGCGTCTTCGATGACATGACGCGCCGGGATCTCAAACTCACGCCTCCGCCGCACCTGAAAGGCAAAGAGCTCAACGAATGGCTCAATGTCAAGCCGACCGAGGTCGAAATCGAGGTAGACGGCCGCAAGAAGGTACTCAAGGGCGAGGAGCTCAACGCCTGGAAATACCAGCGATACATGCAGGACTACCTGGCCTGCGTGCAGTCGGTGGATACCAACGTCGGCCGGGTGCTCGACTGGCTGGACGCCAACGGCCTGACCGAGAACACCATGGTCATCTACACCAGCGATCAGGGCTTCTACCTGGGCGACCACGGCATGTACGACAAGCGTTTCATGTACGAGGAATCGCTGCGCATGCCCTTCGTCGTTCGCTGGCCGAAGGTCATCAAGCCCGGCAGCGTCCAGAAGGCCATGGCCCTCAACGTCGACTTCGCCCCCACCTTCCTGGAGGCCGCCGGCCTGCCCGTGCCGGCCGACATGCAGGGCCGCAGCCTGATGCCCCTCTTCCGCGGCGAAAAGCCGGCCGACTGGCGGACCAGCATGTACTACCGTTATTACCATGACCCCGGCCACCACAACACCCGCGCCCACTACGGCGTGAGAACCGAAACGCATAAGCTGATCTACTTCTGGAAGAAGGACCAGTGGGAGCTCTTCGACCTGGTCAAAGACCCCCAGGAGTTGAAGAACGTGTACGGCGACCCGGCCTATCGCGAAATCGCCGAGCAACTCAAGGCCGAACTGTACCGGCTGAAGAAGGAACTCAAGGACGAGGACCAGTTCGCGGACAAGCTGCCCCCCGATGGCGTAGATGGCCTACCGCCTCGGCGGGGCGCCGGTTCGTGACCTATGCTCTGGAAGAGCCGTGGCACACAAAGTATGCGCCTGGCTGCCTCACCTCGTGTGTAGCGGCCGGGCTCCGTACCGGCCGTTCGCAACCGTAGCGGCCGGGCTCTGTACCGGCCGTTCGCGGTTGTACTGACCGTTCGCCGTTGTAGTGGCCCGGTTCCCTGCCGGCCGCTACACGATTCGAGCGCCGCGGCGCATGGGGCCGTGGCCCATATCAATGGCTGCCCGTTGGTGGAGTGAGGATCATGTCCGACACGAAACGATCCAAAGCAAACGGCTATGACTTTCTGGCCCGGCTGGGCATCAGTGCGGAGAACCCCGGCGGATTTGCCGACGACTGGCTCGGCAGCGGTGAACTTCTGGAATCCATCTCTCCCATCGACGGACGGCCGATCGCCTCAGTCCGCCAGGTGACGACGGACGAATATGACCGCATCGTCGCCCAGGCGGTGAAAGCCTTCGATGCCTGGCGGATGCTGCCGGCCCCGAAGCGCGGGGAGGTCGTGCGCCGGCTCGGCAACGCGCTGCGCGAAGCCAAATCCGACCTGGGGGCCCTGGTCACGCTGGAGAACGGCAAAATCCGCGCCGAAGGCGAGGGCGAAGTCCAGGAGATGATCGACATCTGCGATTTCGCCGTGGGCCTGTCGCGCCAGCTCTACGGCCTGACCATGATGTCCGAGCGTCCCGGCCACCGCATGTATGAGCACTGGCACCCGCTGGGCGTGGTGGGCATCATCACCGCGTTCAACTTCCCGGTGGCCGTCTGGAGCTGGAACGCGGCGATTGCCGCCGTGTGCGGCGACACCATGATATGGAAGCCTTCCTCGAAGACGCCGCTGACGGCCGTGGCGGTGACACGCATCGCGGCCCGGGTCTGCGCCGAATGCGGGGTGGATCCGGCAGTGTTCTCCCTGGCCATCGGCGGCGGGCGGACGGTCGGCGAGAAGCTGTTGGCCGATCGGCGGATTCCACTGGTTTCGGCCACCGGCAGCAGCGCCCTGGGGACGCGCGTGGCGGAGGTCGTCGGCAAGCGGCTCGGCCGCACCATCCTCGAACTGGGCGGCAACAACGCCATCATCGTCACGCCGGACGCAGATCTCGACCTGGCCGTGCGGGCCATCCTGTTTGGCGCGGTGGGAACGGCCGGGCAGCGCTGCACGACCACGCGGCGGCTGATCGTGCATCACTCCATCCAGGACGCCCTGCTGGACCGGCTGATCCAGGCCTACAAACAGGTTCGCATCGGCAATCCGCTTGAGGCCGGCACCCTCATGGGTCCGCTGATCGACTTGGACGCGGTCGAGACCATGATGCGGGCCATGAAGCGCATTCGCGAGGAAGGCGGCGAGGTGCTCTGTGGCGGGGAGCAACTCTCCGGCCCGCAATATCCCGGCGGCTGCTACGTGCGCCCGTGCATCGTCAAGGCCCATGAGCGGATGACCGTCGTCAAGGAAGAGACCTTCGCCCCGATCCTGTACGTTCTGGGCTATGAGAAGCTGGAGGACGCCATCCGCATTCACAATGATGTGCCGCAGGGGCTCTCGTCGGCCATCTTCACCCGCAATCTGCTGGAAGCCGAGGAGTTCCTCTCGGCGCGGGGCAGCGATTGCGGGATCGCGAACGTCAACATCGGCACCAGCGGCGCGGAGATCGGCGGAGCCTTCGGCGGCGAAAAGGAAACCGGCGGCGGGCGCGAGGCGGGCTCCGACGCCTGGAAGGCCTACATGCGCCGCCAGACGACCACTATCAACTGGTCCCGCGAACTGCCGCTGGCCCAGGGGATCACCTTCGGCTAAACCCAGGCAATCGCCGGTTCGAGCTCCCGTCTGGTTCGCCCCCCTGAGAGAGGGGGGCGGCCCGGAACATTATATAATTCTTCTTGACGCCCCTTCGCCGGCGCGGTAACCTTTCCGCCCTGTACTCCGTTTCTCAGCTCTCAACGGAGAACCAGTCGTGGCACAATATCGTATCGCATGGTTGCCGGGAGACGGCGTCGGCCAGGATGTGATGCAGGCCGCCCGCATAGTGTTGGATCGCATCGGCCTGGATGCCGAGTACGTCCACGGCGACATCGGGTGGGAGTTCTGGCGGCGGGAGGGCGACGCCCTGCCGGCACGGACCATCGAACTGCTGAAGAACTGCGATTGCGCCCTGTTCGGGGCGGTCACCTCGAAGCCCAAGAACGTTGCGGCCGAAGAGCTGGACCCTTCACTGGCCGGCAAGGGCTTCAGCTACCGCAGTCCGATTGTGCGCATGCGGCAGCTCCTCGACCTGTATATCTGCCTCCGGCCGTGCAAGGCCTATCCGGGCAATCCCCTGAACTACCGCGACGACATCGACCTCGTCGTCTTCCGCGAGAACACCGAGGACCTCTATGCCGGCGTCGAGTTTAACGAAGTGCCGCCGACCCTGCGCTCGTTGCCGGGCATGGAGAAGGTGGCCGCGGACGCGGCCGTTTCGCTCAAAATCAACACCCGCCGGGGTTGCGAGCGGATCGTCCGGGCCGCTTTTGAATTCGCCCGCCAACACGGGCGCAAACGGGTGACGGCCGTCCACAAGGCCAACGTGGTACGGGCCACCGATGGCTTGTTCCTGGAGGTGGCCCAGAAAGTGGCTCGTGAGTATCCGGACATCGCCTTTGATGACGCCAACATCGACGCGATGTGCATGTGGCTGGTGAAGAATCCGCAGGCCTATGACGTGCTGGTCGCGCCCAACCTGTACGGCGACATCATTTCGGACCTGGCGGCGCAGCTTGTGGGCGGGCTGGGCTTCGGCTGCAGCGGTAACATCGGCGAGAAATGCGCGGTGTTCGAGCCCAGTCACGGCTCGGCGCCCAAGTACGCCGGCCAGTTCAAGGTCAACCCTCTCGCGACGATTCTCGCGGCCAGGATGATGCTGGAGTGGCTGGGCGAGCAGGACAAGGCCATGGCGATCGAGTCGGCGGTAGCCAACGTGATCCGCGAGGGCGCCGTGCGAACATACGACATGGGCGGGAAGGCAAGTACGCTGGATATGGCGAAGGCGGTGGCGGAGAAACTGTAAGCCGGACGGCGAAACTCGGACCGATCCGTCGGATCGGTCGGATCGGTCCGATCAGTCAGATGATCCCGAACATGCTACTCGTGGCCACACACGGCCACAGGAGATTGACAGAATGAAGGCAACCACGCAACTCAAACAAATGCTCTCCGAGCGCAAAGCCCTGGTCATGCCCGGGTGCCATGATGCCTTGAGCGCCAAGCTCGCGCAACGGGCCGGGTTTCGGGCTATTCAGGCCTCCGGGTTCGGCATCGCCGCCAGCCTGCTCGGCGAACCCGACGTGGGTCTGGCCACGCTCACCGAGATGGTGGATCAAACCCGCCGGATGGTAAACGCCGTGACCATCCCGGTGATGGCCGACGGCGACACCGGCAACGGCAACGCCATCAACGTCATCCGCACGGTCAAGGAATACGAGAACGCGGGCTGTGCCGGCATCAACCTTGAGGACCAGGTGTTTCCCAAGCGCTGCGGGCACATGGAAGGCAAGGAGCTGGTGAGCTGCGAGGAGATGGTGCTCAAGATCCGGGCGGCGGTCCACGCCC
This sequence comes from Phycisphaerae bacterium, assembly GCA_012719955.1. GTDB lineage: Bacteria > Planctomycetota > Phycisphaerae > UBA1845 > PWPN01 > JAAXZI01. The sequence continues at coordinate 16,179 of JAAXZI010000169.1, forward strand.
GGCGTGATCCTGATTTCATCATCAACGCCCGGACCGACGCGATCGCCGTCGAGGGCATCGACGCGGCCATCAAGCGGGCTAACGCCTATGCCGAGGCCGGGGCGGACCTGATCTTCATGGAGGCCCCTACCTCCATCGAGATGATCCAGCGTTGCGTGGACCAGGTGAACGCGCCGCTGTCCATCAACCTGTTCGACGCCATCAAAGGCGGTAAGACGCCGCTGGTGGCCATCGAGGAGCTGCGCAAGATGGGCGTGGCCCGGGTGAGCATCCCCGTGGGCCTGATCTTCGCGTGCGCCAAGGGCATGATGAATTACCTGAACGCCATCGCCGGCGACCAGTTGGCCCGCGACCGCTACGACCTGGCGGTGACCTTTGACGAGTTCAAGCAGATCGTGGGGCTGGGCCATATCCGCGAGCTTGAAAAACAGTTTTTGCCCTCGGCCACGTACAAGTCCAAGTACGAGGCGTGAGAAGAAGTTTCCAGTTGCCAGTTTCCAGTTGCCAGTTGAAGACGGGCAATTGGAAGCTGATGACTGGGAGGTAAGTGACTGGAAACTGGTAACTGGTAACTGGGAACTATCACCATGCCAATGACCATGGCCGAAAAGATCCTGGCCCGTTCCGCCGGGCGCTCCACGACCATCGCCGGCGAAATCGTGGAGGCGGCGGTGAACGTGGCCATGTCGCACGAGAACGCGGGGATGGTCCTGCACCATTTCAAGACCATCGGCGCGTCGCGCGTGTGGGACCCGGAGCGGATCGTCATCGTCTTCGATCACCGCATTCCGGCCGAGTCGGAACGGACCGCCACCACGCACAAGACCATCCGCGAGTTCGTGCGGGCCCAGGGTATCCGCAACTTCTACGACATCAACGTGGGGATCTGCCACCAGGTGCTGCCCGAGCACGGCCACTCGCGGCCCGGCGAACTGCTGGTAGGCACCGACTCGCACACCACCACACACGGGGCCTTCGGCTGCTTCGGGACCGGGATCGGGGCAACGGAGATGGCCTGCGTATGGGCCACGGGCAAGCTCTGGCTGCGCGTGCCGGAGACCATCCGCATCGAAGTTACCGGCCAGTTCCCCGCATTCGTCTCCGCCAAGGACCTCGTTCTGTACGTCATCGGCAAGCTGGGCGCGGACGGCGCCGACTACAAGGCCGTGGAATACGCCGGCCCGACCATCGACGCGATGACCATCGCCTCGCGCATGGTGTTGTCCAATCTCTCCATGGAGATGGGCGCGAAGGTGGCCTTTGTAGAGCCGGACGAGAAAACGGTGCGCTACGTCCGCGAGCGGACCGACGTGCCGTTTGAGCCGATCTTCCCTGACCGTGACGCGAAGTATGTCCAGACGCTGAAGGTGGACGTCAGTACCCTGCGGCCGCAGATCGCCTGCCCGCACGCGGTGGACAACGTCAAGCCGATCGATGAAGTGGGGGAGGTCAAAGTGAATCAGGCCCTGCTGGGCTCCTGCACCAACGGGCGGCTGGAAGACCTCCAAGTCGCCGCCTCGATCCTCCGCGGGCGTAAGGTGCATCCGGAGACGCGGATGCTGGTGATCCCGGCAAGTTGGGCGATCTACGAGGAGGCGATGAAAGCCGGCCTCCTGTTCGATCTGATCGGCGCAGGCGCGGTGATCTGCAACCCCGGCTGCGGGCCGTGCCTGGGCGTGCACCAGGGCATCCTTGCCCCCGGCGAGCGCTGCATCAGCTCGACCAACCGCAATTTCCAGGGCCGCATGGGCAGCCCGGAAGCGGAGGTGTATCTCGGCTCGCCGGCGGTGGTGGCCGCCTCGGCGGTGGCCGGCCGGATCATTGATCCGGAAAAGTTGTGAATTTGGCTCACGAGAGTGTAGCGGCCGGGCTCCGTACCGGCCGTTGGTTGGATGAAAACGGCCGGTACGGAGCCCGGCCGCTACAACGACTTATTCCGCGTTCCTGCTCAGCCCCGTAGCGCAAGTGAGGGACTTGGAGACGTCTGACATGGATACCGTCATTCGCGGCCGCGTGTGGAAATTCCCCGACGACGTCAACACCGACGTCATCTATCCCGGCCGGTACATGTCCATCCTGGACCCGGCCGAGACGGCCAAACATGCCTTCGAAACCGTCTACCCGCGGTTCCTGAAGGAAGCCAGGGCCGGCGATATTATCGTCGCGGGCAAGTATTTCGGCTGCGGCTCCTCGCGCGAGCAGGCCGCCACCGCCCTACGCTTCTTCGGCATACCGGTCATCGTGGCCGAGTCGTTCGCCCGCATCTATTTCCGCAACGCGATCAACCTGGGCCTGCCGGTGCTCAGTTGCCCAGGCGTATCCGCCGCCTTCGAGCAGGACCACGAGGCCGAAGTGAACCTCGCCACCGGCACGGTGAAAAACCTCACCACAGGCGCCGAGCTGAAAAGCCTTCCCCTGCCACCGCTGATCCGGGAAATCCTGGATGCCGGCGGGCTCATCCCGCATCTGAAGGGCCGACTGGCCCAGACGGCATAACCTCGCTAGACTTGACTGTGTGGAATCGTTGCCGACGAGGATGAGCTTATGCAGATCACACTCAACCAGCCGGACTTGGCGCGGTTTGTCGAAGAGAAGGTCAGGAGTGGCGAGTACACGACCCCTGAGGCGGTAGTGGAAAATGCCTTGGCCACGCTGCGCCTGCACGAGCGTATCCTTCCGTCTGGCGGCGAGTTGCAGCGGCTGATTGCGGAAGGTCAAGCCGAGGCCGATGGTGGCGAACTGCTCGACGGCGAAGAAGTCTTTCGCAACCTCCTGGCCCGCAATGCCCAGCGATCTCGCCAGCCATGAGCCGGTTCCTGCTCACGCCACGTGCCCGCGAGGATCTCGAGGAAATTGAAGCCTATATTGCCCACGACAGCCCAGATGCGGCGCGACGCGTTATTCTCGAACTCCAAACGGCCATGCAACGGCTGGCAGAGTCTCCCGGCTTGGGCCACCGGCGATCTGATATAGACGATCCCCGTTACCGCTTCTGGGTGGTCTATTCCTACCTAATTGTGTATATCCCGCAGACTGATCCTCTGCAGATCATCCGGGTCGTAAACGGCTATCGCAATCTGCCCACTGTGCTCAAAAAATAAGATCCTCATGGCCGCGTATGGTTTCCCCCCACCGGCGGCGTGAGCGACTTGCACTCTTCCACCGGCACGCGCATGTCCAGCGGCAAGCCGTAATCGCGGTGATCCAGGAACTCCCCCGCCCCGCCGGCCGCCCGGCCCAGGGCAAAGCCCAGGAACGCCAGGTCCGCCGCCCGCTCGAAGGTCATCCGGCCCTGGCGCAGCTTGGGCCAGGCGATGCCCAGCCACACGCTGGCGATGGCCGCATCCACGTTCACCGCCCACACTTTCCTGGACACGCCCACCTCGCGGAGGGCCCCGGCCAGTTCGTGGTAAAAGTGCAGGAAAATGTTGTAGATCCCCTCCGATTCCAGGTAGGCCCAGATGGCCCGCTCGCGCGGATCGTAGTTGACATCCTGGTCGTGGAAGACGGGATGCCCAAGGCAGGGAATCCGCGCGTAGTTCACACCCGCGTCCTTGGAGGCGTCCTTGGCCTGCTTGAATGCTGTGGCCGTCTGCATGGCCATGGCCCGCAGGTCCAGCCCGTGGTTGGGGTCGTAGGGGTCGTTCATCGGCGTTGGCCGGAAAAGATCGGCCAGGTACTTGACCGCCTCCCGGCCATTGCCACCGTGATCGGTGCCCACCGTGGCCAGCGTGGCGATCATGGCCGTGTGCGGCGAGTTGCCCGCCGAGGCCGACATTTTGGCCGCCTGGGCCGAGAGCGTCCCCGGGCCGTTGGTCAGGGCCGCCATCAGCGACATCTCCACCAGCCGTGGCTCGAAGGGCCGGGCCGGCTCTTCACCCGTCCAGTACAGGATCAGGGCCTCCGCAAAAGAGCGGTTTCGCATCAGGTCCATAACGTCCCGGCCATAGATGCGCGTGACCCGGCCATCGTTGGAAGAGGCATGAGATTGATTTCGCATGGTGCGCCTGGCGGGCATGAAGCCCAGGGAAGCCTGCAGGATTCGGTCAAACTGCGTCTTGAAGGGTTCGGGGATCTTGCCCGGCGCAGGCACCAGCACGGCCGGCAGCTTTTTGCCCAGCTCACCGATGTTGGCGAACCAGGGGTTGAGCTTCATCTCGCCGCGTGGGGCAAAGTCGCGGTCCATGTGCAGGGCGCGGTAAACAAGCTGGACGGCCGCGGGGATGTCGTGCAGGCTTCGCACCCGGATGCCACGCCGCAGGCCCTCGGGCAGCTCCTCGGTTCCCCGGTAGCGCATCTCCATGCTGAACGGCTCGACCCCGAAGTAGGCGTCGAACTCGGCGGCCTTGGCCGAGGCGCTGGTGCCGCCGCCCTCGACCACCGCCCCCGCGTGGCCCAGAGAGACCGACTTTTTCTCCGCCACCCGGCCGGCCACGTACACCACCATGGGCTTGGTGAACTCCCCGGCACGGGCCAGGGCCAGCGCCTGCCGCTCGTACAGGCCGCCGGGCTCCACGTACAGAACCACGATGCGGGTATTGTCGTCAAGCTGGGCCAGCCGGAGCAACTCGGCCAGCGGCGTGAGGATCAGGGTGTCCTTGCCGGTCGAGATGCCGAACGAGGTGCCGATGCCGGCCGTGGTGAGATAGCTGGCAATGGTGTTCACCATGTTGCCTGAGTTGGAGATGATGGTCGCGCTGCCGGGTACGAAAGTCTCATCCGGATCTTCGCCGCCGACCGCGCCCACGCGAACGTGATCGTGCGTGTTGATCACGCCGAGCGTGTTGCAGCCCACCACGTCGATGCCGGCGTCCCGGGCAAGGTTGTGGATCTTGGCCGAGACCTCCACGGAGACATGCTCAGTGATGATGTAGATGGTCTCCACGCAGTCGGAGCCGTAGTTGAGTGTTTCCTTCACATCGCCGTAGACCGCCGGCGGCGGGGAGTAAACGATGACCTTGTTGGGCCGCCGCTCCGGGGGAAGTTGGCGCATGAGCCCCGCACAGTCGGCGAAGACGGGAATATCGTCGCCCTTGGAACAGCGGACCATCTCACCGCCGTGGCCCAGTGCCCACCCGCCGACGATGTTGTTGCAATAGGCCTGCGAAACGATGGAGACATGGGATGCTTCGCGCCCGGTGATGTTGCTGACCGCAACCCGGTCGCCCTTCTTCAAGAGATCCGCAAGTGTCCTGGCTCGCATGGTGAAGTTCCTCGTGATGAGGGATGACAGATGATCGGCCCAATCGCTCGGATCGGTCCGATCATCCCCCCTCTCTCCTCTCTCATCTTGTGTCTTCAAGCGTACTGGCCACCTTGGCGGCATACTCGGCCACCAGCGTCAACGGCGTATCCGGCCCGAAGATGACGTACGGCAGGCGCAGCTCTTCAAGAGTCCGCTGCATGGCCAGCAGGCCCTGGACTAAGCGGGGGCCGCCTCGCCCGACAATCACCGGCATGTGGATGGGGCCGTTGCAGGCCACGTAGTCGCGCAGCGCATCGGCGATGGCCTGGAACGTCACGTCGATCAGCGTGTTGTTCGCCTTGCCCCCCAGAATCAACAGCAGCGAGGCATCCTTGAGCTTGTAGCGAAAACACCGCTCGGCCGTGCCGTACATCCGCGCGTACGGGGGGTTGCCGCCGAAATCGGATAGGAAGATGGGGTCGCCGCCGTACTCCTCCAGCGTCTCGATGATGATGGTGCTGGCCCCGCCGCCAAACAGGATGGGCAGGACCTTCTTGCCACCGAGCTCCGCCACGTGGGCCTGCCCCTGGTGGCTGGCGGCAGACCACTCGGCCATCTCCTCCTCGAACTCGGTCCGGCCCTCCGGGTACTCCGGCAAGACCGCCTCGGCATCGCCGTACTTGTAGTTGGCGTCGTCGAAAATACCCTTGAAATCACAGGCATAGACCTCGCCCTCGGGCGTGACCCGCCAAGGGTTGACCTCGGCCATGCGCATCCCGGTGGAGATAAACAGGTCCCAGAATTTCACGAACGTGCGGGCCAGCAGGCTGACGTACTGGCCGGGGCAGCCCAATTCCTCCAGCAATCCGGAGGCCTGATAGGCGTCCAGCCCCTTGAAGACGTCGATCGGGAGCGTCTTCTTGCGATCCTCGCCGATCTCCTCGACGTCCATGCCGCCTTCCAACGAAAGCGTGAAGGACGGCGACAGGAAGCGGGAGTCGTAGGTAATGGCGGTGTAGATTTCCTGGACGGCGGGGATGCACTGCACCATGTAAGCGGTGCGGGCGATCTTACCGTTGATCTCCGCTGCGGCGGCGAGCTTGAGCTTCCTCATCGCCTCGCGGACATCTTCCACCTCCCAGATGAACCCGCCCTTGCCACGTTTGCCGGCCAGAATGTCCGGTTTGACAATAGCCCCGCCCCAGCGCAACAGGGCCTCGCGAATCTCTGAACGACTCGCGTCGGCCGTCAGGTGCTCGGGGACAGGGATGTCGAATTTGGGGGCGAAGTGCTCCAGGAAGGTCAACTCGTTCATCTGCAGCCGTTTGGCTTTGATCTCCACGAGATTGCGTCTTTCCGGGGTCATGAGATGTCTCAGCGAAAGGGAGGATCTCAGGTCGCAACAGGCCCCGACCAGTCCGGGCCACTTACAGACCAGAAAATCCATTTGCTTGGCCCAATCGTAATCTCCTGCTGGAATTTTGCAACCCTATGCCCTAGCAGGCGTTCTGAACGATCAGGTGGACGCGGGCGGCGACGGTTCTCGTTCCGTGGCCCATGCAGAAGGCGGCCATACGGGAGAGCAGGTCAGGAAACCCCCCGGCAGATCGAGTCGGGAAAAAGCTGAGATGGGGCGCACGAAAAACCCCCGTAAACCCGGCCTCTCCGGCGGTTTACAGGAGGTCTGGTAACGAGGCCGACGGGGCTCGAACCCGCAACCTTCGGATCGACAGTCCGATGCTCTAACCAGTTGAGCTACGGCCCCGTAAGTCAGTTCATACCCTGACCTGCGAGTCGCGTTAGTATAGTGGCACATCATCACTTGTCAAGCCGTTCAGCCACTTGGGCGACGCATCCAAAGCTAAGGTTTTCTCCCCTGATAAGCCTCCAGACCGGGCTGTGACGGGCGACGGACGCGGGCCGCCTCCCCTGCCGGCCTGGAGGACTCGGGCTTCATCGGCGAGGGCTCGGCTTCGTTGCCAAGGGGGTGGAGGGATTGCTCCCATTGATCACTGCTCAGCCTGACGGTTTGCCGTCCCCCTCTGTCGGCCGCGCCACAAGGATTCAAGCTCAAAAGCATAAACCATCAAAAGATCGAGATATACGCGAGAAATAAGATGCTATCGGACGGGGGGTGTGGTTGCCCGAAAGTTCGGGAGGCTCGGGGCCAGAGGCACTTGCGACAGACTCCGATGAGCGGTAGAATCGGACCAGTTTATGGGCTTAGGTCTCGACAGCCGGCCCGTGACGGCGACGGGCGGTTTCTGGAGATCACCTCAGTCGCCGAGCCGCAAGCATTTGTTGAGGTGGGATACTCATGAACGTGTCGCTGATCATGTTCAAGGAAAACGGGGAGCGGAAGCTGTTCCCGATCTCGCCTGGCAAGACGGTCATCGGGCGCAAAGAGGATTGCGGCTTGCGCATCCCTTTGGGCGAGATCTCCCGCAAACACGCCCTCCTGATGGTGGATGAAAAGACGGCCATCCTGCGTGACTTGGGCAGCGCCAATGGGACGTATGTCAACAACAAGCGCATTACCGAGCAGGAGCTGGAGCCGGGAGATCACATCGTCATCGGGCCGGTGGTTTTCACTGTGCAGATCGACGGCCAGCCGGAGGACCTGAAGCCGGTTCAGACCCGTCTGGAAGCTCGCAAACCGGCCCAGGCAGTGACCAACCAGCGATCCGCGTCCACCAACAAGGACGAGGATGATGACCTCTTCTCCGACGAGAGCGATCCGATCAGCGACCTGGAAGCGCTGACCAGTTCAGACGATGACGACACGCTGGATCTGAGCGACTCGTTCATGATTGACAGCCCGGACGACTCCAAGGGCTAAGTCACAGCCTCATAATGATGAGAACACCCTGGCCGGCGAACTTGCCGGCCTTTTTGTTGCGCGGTCGAAAGCTCTGACCCGAGCGCCCGCCCGGCACGGCTCAAGCAGCCTGTCTCATAATGCATCCAGGATCCAGTTGACCTGACCGTCGCGGTGGCCACAGAAGCGGTTGTAGCGCAGCAGCAATTGGTAACAGAACATCGCCGCCAGCAGTTGCGCGCGGTTGTTCTCCAA
>JAAXZI010000170.1 GCA_012719955.1 Phycisphaerae bacterium
GAAAAGAGCACCGGCCCCCGTGAAGTGAGCTTGACGGCCAGGGCGGCGACGAGCCAAACCGGCGACAGCAGCACGATCAGCAGCGCGGCGACTGCGAAATCGATGCATCTTTTCAAGCTTGTGTATCTCAAAGCAGGATCAGTATAGCGGCAGATCGGGTAGAGCGGTATCCTATGCCCGAGCTGGACACGCCCTTTGCGGCAGCCTCCAAAAGGAGTTGAAGCGCATGACAAGAAGGATATGGGCCCCGTTCGCTTGTATGGCCTGCGCCTGGGGCGTCGCGACGGCCTCGGCCGCCGACTTCGCCATCCGCGACGGCGACACGGTGGTTTTCCTGGGCGACAGCATCACCGCCGCCCGAACCTACGGCCGACTGATCGAACACTACACCCTGATGCGCTACCCGGAGCGTAAGGTGCGCTTCATCAACGCCGGTCAGGGCGGGGATACGGCCGCCGGCGGGCTGGCCCGGCTGGAGCGGGACGTCTTCGCCCACGGGGCCACGCTGCTGACGGTGGCCTACGGCATCAACGACATCGGCTGGGGCGGCAAGGCCGACGACGAGCACCGCCAGAAGTACCTCGACTCCATCCGCGGCATCGTCGAGGCCTGCAAGAAGCGCGGCGTGCGCGTGTTCATTTGCTCGGCGGCCATCACCGCCGGTGATCGGGGGGAAGAGGATTACCTCCAGAAGATGTGCGATGAGGGTATGGCCATTTCGCGCTCGCTGGGCGGGGGCAGCATCGACGTCATGCGCACCATGCGGACCATTCAGAACCGCGTGAAGCAGTGGAACGCCAATCATAAGGATTCCACGGAAACGCTGCACGCGTCCGACGGCATCCACCTCAACGAGCTCGGGCAACTGGCGATGGGCTTCGCGATCCTCAAGGGGCTGGGCGCCCCCGCGGATGTGTCATCGGTCACTATCTCGGCCGGGGAAGCCAAACTGCTCGCTGCCAGGGGCTGTCGCTTGACGGAACTCGTCGGTGCGCCGGATCGCGTCGAGTTCACCCGGCTGGACGAGGGCCTTCCGATCAACCTGGAGCCGCTCTGGCAGCTTCGGTTCCGGTTCATTCCCTTCCCCGAAGAGCTCAACCGGTACATGCTTACGGTCAAGGATCTCGCCCCCGGCAAGTACGAGGTACGGGCGGCCGGCCGGCTTGTAGGCACGTGGGACGAAAAGCGGCTCGCCGCTGGCGTGAACCTCGGTTCGGCCACGCCGAGCGGATGGGTCCCCGGCGGGCCATGGGATGCGCAGTCGCATCTCGTGAAGAAGCTCACCGAAGCGCGGGACCATATTCGCGTCACCGGCCGCCTCACGCCGGAATTCCTTGCTGAAAACCCGAACATCGAAGCCGTGAAGAGGGATTTGGAGGCAGTTGACGCCGCACTCGAAAAAGCCCAGCGGGACATGGCCCGGCCGGTGCCGTACCGGTTCGCCATTCAACCGGCCCCCAATTCGAAATAGCCGGGTCTCTCAGGATAGAAAGGTCTGTAGTCGTCCCCCACGGTTGACACAGCCGTGGCACACACGGACGCGGTGCGACGGTCTTTCAATTCACAATCTGCAATCCACGATTCAGCCGTTCGCCCTCGCCCCTCGCCCCTACCC
>JAAXZI010000171.1 GCA_012719955.1 Phycisphaerae bacterium
GTCCCTCTTGCAACCCGCCCCCCGCCCGTCTAAACTCATGCCGCCGCTAAAGGAAGGCGTCGGGACAGGGCTCTGCGGGCTCACGGGCGTCCAGGCTGGACTGGACCCCGGACCTTGCACCCTGGCCTTAGAGGACGGCGGTCCGTCCGCCGGGTACTCATGAAGTTTGTTCTGATCGATCGAATAACAGACCTGGTTCCCGGCGAGCGGATTGTCGCGGTCAAGGCCCTCTCTTTGGCGGAGGAATACCTCGCAGACCATTTTCCGAGGTTTCCTGTGCTGCCCGGGGTGCTTATGATCGAGGCCCTGGTTCAGGCATCGGCGTGGCTGGTGCGGGCCACCGAAGATTTCGCTCACAGTATGCTGCTGCTGGCCGACGCGAAGAACGTGACTTACAAGAGCTTCGTATCGCCCGGGCAGGTGCTCGAACTCACTGTGGAAGCAAAGGAAATCGGCCCGACCGGGAGTCGTTTCACCGGAACGGGCCGGTGCGGCGCAACAGAGATGGTTAAAGCCCACTGGTCCCTCCGCCATTTTAACCTGGCCGATGAGGATCCCCGGATGGGCCCGATGGATGAGAAACTGATCGTCCACGCCCGGCAGCAAATGGCGCTCTTGAGACGCCTCTGAGGCTCGCCTGGGGGGCGGGTAGTGGCCCGCCTCTGGTAATCCAGGCATTTGTGCCGGCTGCTTTCGTGGATGCGTTTCCTTGATTGTCAAGATGGAGGACATCACAAATGGCGATGAGCCGTGACGAGATCTTTGAGCACGTCCGCGACACCCTGGTTGACGCCTTGGCCGTTGAACCGGACGAAGTCACTGAAAATGCCAGCCTCACTGGAGATCTCGGGGCGGAGAGCATCGACTTCCTGGACATCGTGTTCCGTCTCGAGAAAACCTTCAACCTCAAGATTCCCCGCGGCGAACTCTTCCCCGAGGATCTGCTCAACAATCCCGACTACGTGTCCAACGGGAAGCTCACCGCCACCGGCCTTGAGCAGCTCAAGAAGTCCATGCCCCATGCGGACTTCTCCAACTTCGAGAAGGACCCCGACGTCTCCAAGATGCCCGACCTGTTCACCGTCAAGACGCTGGTAAACTACATCGAGGCCAAGCAGACCGCCGCGTAAACGGGTGGCACGGGCCTCCGGCCCGTGTGCGCGGGGCGCCGACGTCCGGCCCGTGCCGACGGAGGGGGAGGTGGGCGTTCCGGCCTAGCCGTGCGACAGGGCTTCCCGCCTCGGGAGGGGCGGAGAATTACGAGCCTGGAACTGGCAAAGGTACGTTGCGAGACGGCTGGCTGTGGCATGCCAGCCGTTTCAGTAGACGTAAACCCACCAGGGTACGAGGGTTGCCGCAGTGCGTTGGATCTGGATTGACAAGTTCGTCGAGTTTGAAAGCGGCCGGCGGGCCGTGGCCATCAAGAATATCACCCTGGCCGAGGATCACCTGCATGACCACTTTCCCGGCTTCCCGGTGATGCCGGCCAGCCTCATGATCGAAGGCATGGCCCAGACCGCCGGCATCCTCGTCGGAGAGGCTCGGAACTTTGAGGAAAAGGTCATCCTCGCTAAGATCAAACGCGCGAGCTTCAGCGGGTATGCCCGCCCCGGCCAGCAGCTTCGCTACGAGGCCACGATTGAGACGATCAGCCCCGAGGCAGCCATGACCGCCGGCACCATCTACTGTGACGGCGAGCCGCTCGGCCAGGTGGACCTGATGTTCTCGCACATTGACCAGAACCTGAGCGGTCTGAACTTCCCCGAAGAGAACTTCGTGTTCACCGAGGAATTCAAAAGCCTGCTCACAACGTACCAGATTCGCCGGTAGAAACTGAAAACTGAGAACTGATAACTGGGAACTCTAATGGCCCCACGACGCGTCGTAATCACCGGCCTCGGCCTCGTGACCCCCATCGGCATCGGCGCCGAGGCGGTCTGGAACGCTCTGCTCGAAAAGAAGAGCGGCGTCACCCGGATCAGCGCTTTCGACCCTTCCAGATTCCAGTCCCAGGTCGGCGGCCAGATCGCCGGGCTCTCGACCTCCAACGCCATTCCCAAGCCGTACCGCAAGAGCATCCGCGTGATGGCTCGGGACATCGAGATCGCCGTGGTCGCCGCCTACGAGGCCGTCAAAGACGCGGGGCTCAAGACCCGCTGCATGGTCGAACGCGGCGAGTGCGATGGCGAGCCCAACGTCGATCCCACCCGCTTCGGGGCCAATATCGGCGCCGGTCTCATCTGCGCTGACCTCAACGAACTGGCCGGGGCGCTCGCTACCGCGACCGACGAGAACGGCGAATTTGATATCCGCAAGTGGGGCAGCGACGGCATGAACAACCTCACGCCCCTCTGGCTGCTCAAGTTCCTGCCCAACATGCTCTCGTGCCACGTGACCATCGTGCACGACGCCCAGGCCCCCTCGAACACGATCACCTGCGCGGAAGCGTCCAGCCATCTCGCGATCGGCGAGGCCTTCCGCACCATTGCCCGCGGGGCCGCCGACATCTGCATTTGCGGCGGCGCGGAGAGCAAGATCAACCCCATGGGTCTGATGCGCCAGGAACTGCTCCGCCGGCTCTCTACCGCGCGCAATGACGATCCCGCCCGGGCCTGCCGACCGTTTGACGCCGCCCGCGATGGAACCGTGATCAGCGAAGGCGGCGGCCTGCTCATCCTCGAAGAACTTGAGCACGCCAAGGCCCGCGGGGCCAAGATTTACTGCGAGGTCGTCGGCTTCGGGGCCAGCAGCAACGCGCATAGCTGGTCTGAGCCGCACCCTGAGGGCCGCGGCATCACCCTGGCCATCCGTAAAGCCCTGGACGACGCAGGCCTTCAGCCCGACAACATCGGCCTTATCGGCGCGTTCGGCAGCGGCACCGTTCCCCACGACCGTTCCGAGGCCCGCGGCATCCGGGCCGTGTTCGGCGACAGGACTGCGAAAATCCCGACCCTGGCCATCAAAGGCTCCCTCGGCAACAACGGCGCCGGCTCGGGGGCCATCGATCTCTCGGTGGCCGTCATGTGCCTCAAGAACCAGACCATTCCGCCGGCCGTCAATCTCGAACAGATGGATCCCGAGTGCGGCCTCAACGTGGTCCAGGGCAACCCCGTAGACGCTCCAATCGACGCGGTAGTCAGCGTTGCCTACGCCCTCGGCGGCGGGCAGAATGCCGCGTTGGTGCTTAAGAAGATTTAGAAGTTGTCAGTTCTCAGTCATCAGTTTTCAGTTGGGGCCATCCGCCATCCTACTGAGAACTGAGAACTGAGAACTGAAAACTGAGAACTGGAGATATCTTGTGTCACGACGTCGCGTAGTCATCACCGGTATGGGTTGGGTCACGCCGCTGGGCGATGATCTCGAAAGCGTCTGGCAGCGCCTGCTGGCCGGCGAGAGCGGCATCGCGAAGACCACCCTCTTCGACGCCAGCACCTTCCCGACCACCTTCTCCGCCGAGGTCAAAGAGTTCGACCTGGCCAAGTATCTGGGTCCTGAAGACGCCGCCCGACACAAACACTGCAATCGCAATGCCGGCTTTGCCCTTGCCGCGGTCAAGATGGCCTGGGATGCCGCCGGCCTGTCCGGTGCTACCAAGCTCGATTCCACCCGGATCGGCATCTACCTGGGCAGCGGCGAGGGGCCCATCGACTTCGACAACTTCGTCGCCGCCGCCGTCAAGGGCTGGGACCGCGAGGCGAACGGTGGCCGGGGCGATCTGGACGCCCGCAAGTGGTGCGAAGTCGCCTCCCAACGGCTCAACGCCATCACTGAATTCGAGCAGGACCCCAACATGGCCGCCGGCCACATCGCCTGCCAGTTCAACATCGAGGGCCCCACGTTCAACACGCTGACCGCCTGCGCCGCCAGCACTCAGGCCATCGGCGAGGCCACCAACCTGATCCGCCGCGGCGACGCCGACGTGGTCGTCTCCGGCGGCACGCACAGCATGATCCACCCGTTCGGCGTGACCGGCTTCAACCGCCTCACCGCCCTCTCCACGCGGAACGACTCCTGCATTACCGCCAGCCGTCCCTTCGACCGTACCCGTGACGGTTTCGTCCTCGGCGAAGGCGCCGGCATTCTCATCCTCGAAGAGTACGAGCACGCGAAGGCCCGCAACGCCCCCATGCTCGCCGAGATCACCGGCTACGGCTCCACGGCCGACGCCTTCCGCATCACCGATATCCACGAGGACGGACGGGGCGGTATCGCCGCCATGCGCCTGGCTCTGGCCGACGCCGGCCTCGAACCCAAGGACATCCACTACATCTCGGCCCATGGAACCGGCACCGAAGAGAACGACAAGATCGAATCCAAGGCCATCCAGGGCGTGTTCGGCGAGTGGGCCACCAAGGTCCCCGTCAGTTCCGTCAAGAGCATGTTGGGCCACCTGATCGCCGCGGCCGGCGCGGTCGAGTTGATTACCTGCGTCCTGGCCATCCGCGACGGCATTTTGCCCCCGACGATGAACTACTCGACGCCCGACCCCAACTGCCCGCTGGATTACGTGCCCAACAAGGCCCGCAAGGCCGAAGTCAAGACCGCTCTGAGCAACAGCTTCGGCTTCGGAGGACAGAACGACACGCTCGTTGTCACCAAGGTGACGATGGAGTGAGAACTGAGAAGTGAGAACTGAGAACTGACCAGACGCGGAGGCCCGCAACATGGGACGGTTTGCCCTGGACCTGCTGGAACGCACGGAGAAAGCCGCAGACCGGACAATCCAGATGGCCCTGGCCCTGCCGAATAATGTTGCCGGCTGGGTCATTGGGCGGCAGATCATCCGCAGCTCATGCAGCGTCGGCGCCAACCTGGAAGAGAGCCTGGCAGTTCTGACCCGCAAGGACTATACACATAAGACCAGCATCGCGCTGAGAGAAGCGAGAAGAGACCCTGTACTGGATACGCAGAATTGAGAACAACATGCTCTTGCCGAACAAGCGGCTGGCTCGCTTGAAAGCAGAGTGGAACGAGTTGGTGGCAATCCTCGCAGCCGCACAGAAGACACTGCGAACACGTAAGTAGAGTTCTCACTTCTCAGTTCTCAGTTCTCACCTCTCACTTCTCACTTCACCCCCGATGCATGAGGAGAAACTGTGGCATCCACAACCAAGATCGTCAGCGAAATCGAATCCACCGGCGTCGTCGCCATTATCCGCGCGGCCGGCAGCAGTGAACTTGTCGATGTCGTCACTGCCTTGCGCGACGGCGGTCTGACCTGCATCGAAGTCACCATGACCACGCCCAACGCCCTGGACGTTATTCACAAGGCCCGCGAAACGCTCGGCGACTCCGCCGCCATCGGCGTGGGCACCGTCCTGGACGCGGAAACCGCCCGCGCCGCCATCCTGGCCGGCGCCCAGTTCGTCGTCGCCCCCATCCTCGACCTACCCACGATCGAAATGTGCAGGCGCTACAGCGTTCCGGTCATGCCGGGCGCCATGACCCCCACCGAGATCGTCCGCGCCTGGCAGGCCGGCGCCGATTTCGTGAAAGTGTTCCCCTCGACCGCCGCCGGCCCCGGCCTGATCCGCGATCTGCGCGGCCCGCTGCCGCAGATCAAGATGATCCCCACCGGCGGTATCAACCTCAACAACGCCGCCGAGTTCATCAAGGCCGGCGCCGCCGCCCTGGGTGTCGGCTCGGCCCTGGTCACCAAGGAAGCGGTCAAAAACAAGGATTTCGCCGGCCTGAAGGCCGCCGCCGCCCAATGGCTCCAATGCGTCCGCCAGGCCCGCGAAGCCACGAAATGAGATGAGGTGACGACGAAGTGAGAAGTGAGAACTGAGACGTGAGAACTGAGAACTGACCAGACACTGAGGCCTGCAACAGGGGACGGTTGGCCCTGGATCTGCTGGAGCGCACGGAGAAGGCGGCAGACCGGACAATCCGGATGGCCCTGCCGAATCAGCGGTCGGTTCGCTTGAAAGCGGAGTGGAACGAGTTGGTGGCAATCCTCACGGCCGCGCAGAAGAAACTGCGGACACGTAAGCAGAGTTCTCAGTTCTCACTTCTCACTTCTCAGTTCCTCAGTTAAGAATGAGAGCTGAAATGTCCTCGAACCACATTCAGACTTCTCATCCCATCCTGTTACTATCCCGGTTCCTGTTGCCCATCGAGAACCGGCCTGCCACAGAAGCCCCATCAGCATGGAGTAAAACCGCCCGCTGGCTGCCCCTCTGGGGCCTGGCCATCGGCATCCTCTACGCCATCGTCTATCGCGGTGCCTGGAAGTGGTTTGGCGAGTACCAGCATCTCCGCCTGCTGCCCCCCGTCGCCCTGCTGATCGTCGACTTCGGCTTCTTCGGTTATCGCCAGCTCACCGCCGCCGTGAGTCTCTTCGACCGCCGGCCCCCGGGCATGCCCCCCGCCGGTCTGCCCCTGCCGGCCACGCTGGCCCTGATACTGATCGTTTTGCTGAAATTCGCCATGCTGGTCGTCCTGCCGGCCGGCGCGGTGATCTGGCCGGCTGATTGGCGCCAGCATCTGGGCCCCCTGTACCCGGCCGTCCTCTATCGCCCCCTGGTGCTCATGCCGCTCTGGGGCCGCTGGGCCATGATGATGGCCCTGTGCATCGGCCGGGTCTCGCCGGACGGTTCTGACCGTCTGCGCCACATCGCCGCCGGCACGCGCCTCACCATGATTGTCGGCTGGTGGTTCCTCCTCGCACTGCTGACCGTCACCTACAGCAGCGCGACCCCCTACCACCTCGCCTACGGCGTGGTGATCTCCCTGGCCATCCTCCTGACCACTTACCTGGCCAGCTTCGCGCTCGCCCGTCGCTTCGGTGGCCAGACCGAAACCACCGTCTTCGCCGCCGGCCTGGTCGGAGAACTGGCCCTGCTCATGTTCTATCTCCCCGTAGCCAGAGCCATCTACTGGTATTGATCACAAAACGCGTCCGTTCCACCAGGCATACCACTCCCAACACCGGAGGTGTTGCCCAAACGAGGATCGTGGGCACGCAAGGGCATTCCCGGCCTGATTCGGTTTCACACAGAAGGAAGATGTGCGATATGAGCATCATGTCCGACCAAACAACCCACAACCAAACGAATCCAAACTCAACCCCAAGCTTCGGAACAACAAAAACTTACGCCCCAAATATTCATCACATCACACCTCAAGGCCCGCTGCAGCAGAGAGCGCGCATTGTCCGATAATCCTAAATGCGGTATGGAGATACCGCGCCCACAGGCCCATACCATCCGGTTGCAGGGAGGTAGGATGCCACCAAAACCGCGATCCAACCAACAATCCGTGCCAACGCGTATCCGTCACTCGCTATCGTTCTGGCTGGTTGCCGTGGTCTTGCTGGCCGCCACGCCGGCCAGAGCCCAGACCGCCGAGCCCACTCCCATCCGCTCGCGGGCCGTCGAGTTGCATTACCGGGTAGTCGACGCTGGTGAAGGGGCCAAGGTCGAACTGTGGTACACGCGCGACCGCGGGGCCACCTGGCAACGCGCTGCCGGGGACGGCGACGGTGCCAGCCCCTTCGTGTTCACCGCCCCCGCGGAAGGGCTCTACGGCTTCATCCTCACATTGACCGGACCTGAAGGAGCATCACGCTCCCCAATCGTCCCCTCTGACCCCCGAACCCAGAAC
>JAAXZI010000172.1 GCA_012719955.1 Phycisphaerae bacterium
GGCGGCCTGGCTGGCGGCCGTGGGGGGAGCGATGCTGCTCGCGGGTGGGGCCCTGTGGCGGCACGTGTTCCTGTTGGTCCTGCCGGCGGTTCCGGCGTTTTTGTACCTGCTGCACAGCCGGGCGCACCGCATGAAACGGTTGACCACCTTCTTGAATATCTGGGAAGACCCCCAGGGCGACGGCTACCAGGCCATCCAGTCGCTGTGCACGATCGCCAGCGGCGGCTGGTGGGGCCGGGGGCTGGGCAAGGGCTTTGTGAAGGGTTATTTGCCGGAGGCCCGGTCCGACTTCATTTTCGCCGTGATTTGCGAGGAGCTGGGGGCGGGGGGGGCGTTTGCGGTCATTGGGTTGCTGATCATCCTGTTGTGGCAGGGGGCGTTCATTATTCGACGATGCGAAGACCCGATGGGCCGGCTGCTGGCCTTCGCGATGGTGCTGGTGCTGGGCATGCAGGCGACCATGAACATTGCGGTGGTCACGGTGTCGGTGCCGACGAAAGGCATTTCACTGCCGCTGGTGTCGGCGGGCGGAACCGGCGTGATCTTCCTGGGCATGCTGGTGGGCGTGCTGGCCAATATTGCCCGGACAGCGCCGGGGCAGGTCGAGTGGGAAAGTGACAAAGTGGGAACGTGAGAAAGTGAGCAAGTGGGAAAAGGGGAAGGTGAGTACGTGGGTGGATGAGATGGTGGAAGGGTGAGAAGGTGGAAAGATGAGCAAGTGGAAATGTGCATGCCATCAGCGGACCTGGCAACTCACTGCACCTTAGAGCCCTGAAACTCTGAGCCTCAAACGCTAAGAGGCTGTTTCAAAATGGCACACTGGAGTGCCGATGGAGCCTTCTGCTAGCCAAACATGCCCTAGAACATCGAAAAACTGACTGTTTTTCAGCTCGCATGGGCCGCTTGGCGCTCTTCCAACTAGATTTTTGAGACAGTTTCTAAACCCTAAATCTTGAAACGCTGAACTCTGTATCCTGTGCCCTGAACCCGAAACCCTGGACCCTGGACGCTGAACTCTAAACCCTGGACTCTGGACTCTAAAAACTGAACCCTGACCCTGTGCTCTGAACCCTGAACCCTGAAACCTGAACCCTATGTCAACGACTCCATGGTTTGTATTTGCCGGCGGTGGGACCGGGGGGCATCTGTACCCGGCCCTGGCCGTTGTGGAAGCCCTGCGCGCTGCGGGGGCGGTGGACGTCTCGTTCTTCTGCACCCAGCGGCCCATAGATCGCGAGATCCTGGGGAAAGCCGATGTCGAGGCCGTGCCGCAGGTGGTCATACCGGTGCCGGCCCGACCGTGGTTGTGGCCGGGCTTTTACCTCAAGTGGCGGCAGTCCGTGCGGGCGTGCATGGATCGTTTTCGGCAGCGGCGGCCGATGGCAGTGGTGGGAGCGGGGGGATATGCCTCCGGGCCGCCGGTCAGTGCGGCCCTGACGATGGGGATTCCGACCTTCCTGCTCAACCCGGATGCGGTGCCCGGCAAGGCCAACCGGCACATGGGGCGCAAGAAGGGGGTGACGGGAATTTTTGCTCAATGGGAGGTGACCCGGCAGTACTTCCCGGCCGATGCGCCGGTGAGGGTGACCGGGTGCCCGGTGCGCGGGGCGTTCCGGCAGCGCGTTGAGGAGATGAGGGGGCAGGCGGGCGGAGAGACCGGGCGACAAGGGGACAAGGAGAAGAGCGCGGCAGCGGAGGACGCGGCTTGCTGTCGATTGGGGCGATTCTGGAGTCGTTTGGGTTGGAGGCGGGGCGGCGGACTCTGCTGGTGACCGGAGCGTCGCAGGGGGCACGGACGATCAATGAGGCGGTCATCCTGCTCGCGCCGTCCATTGCGGCGGCGGGCTGGCAGATTCTGCATCTTGCCGGGGCTGCGGAATGCGAGCGAGTCGAGGCCGCCTATGCCCGGCTGGCGGGTGGGACGGAGGGACTGCGTTACAAGGTGCTGGCCTTTACGGACCGCATGCCGGAGGCCATGACGGCCTGCGATCTGATCGTGTCGCGGGCGGGGGCCTCGAGTCTGGCGGAGATCCAGGCGGCGGGCAAGCCGTCCATTCTGCTGCCCTATCCGTTCCACAAGGATCGCCACCAGTGGCACAACGCGGAAGTTCTGGTGAACCGCGGGGCGGCGCTGCTCGTGGATGACGTGAAAGATGGGGGATTGAACGCCCAGGCGCTTCAGCCGGTGCTGGATGGGCTGTTGAGGGATGATGCCCGCCGGGAGGCGATGGGGCGTGCAGCGCGGGAGCTGGACCGGCCGGATGCGGGAGAAGTCATTGCGCGGGCCCTTTGGGAGGGGAGTGAGCACGTGGAAAAGTGAGAAGGTGAGAAAGTGAGAAGGCGAGAAGGTGAGAAAGTGAGAACGTGAGAACGTGAGCAGGTCGGAAGTGAGAGCACGGGAAGGGATTCCCGCTTGAGGAGATGCCGGAAAGGATTCTTGCACCGGCGAGTCCTGCATCAGTCGTACCAGCGATAGCCATTCCTGCCGCCGTTCTCTATCCATCCCCTGCCCTTCCTGTTGCTTGCCGTTGTGCCCCAGCTATCCCCCGTTTTCTCTCTCGTCTTCCCCTCGCGCATCTTCCTCTCTTGAGCCTCGCCTCTCGATCCTCGACTCTCGATCCCCAATCCCTGAAC
>JAAXZI010000013.1 GCA_012719955.1 Phycisphaerae bacterium
GCGCTGTATGCCTGTCGCACCAGCGTGGAGCGGTGTTTCGGGAACCTGGTCAGTTTCGGGGGCGGGCTGGGGCCCTTGCCCGCCTGGGTTCGTCGACCCCACCGAGTGGCCACCTGGGTACAGATGAAGATCATCATCAACACCGCGCGAACCGCACGAAAACAACAACTTGTGGCGTAGATGCAATACGTTGTGGCAGAGGTGGGCCACCCACCGAGCCGGGTGGTCGGCTGAAGCCAGCCCCCTGTCGCCATTGCCGAATTGGACAATCAAACGCCATGGGAGGCGGGGCGCCCAACGCGCCAGGTTCATCTGGAATCCGTATAGGAGGCGCGGACAGAACCGCTTGAGTCTGTGCGCAATCGCGTTACCGGCGGGCGCATAAGAACAGCCGCGGGAGTCCTTCCGGACCGCCACGGCTGGGAATCCTGAAACCAAGAGGAAAACCGACTTAAGCGGTCGTCTTCGTCTGGGCGACGGTCGAATCGGTGGATTGGGCCTTGTCCGGTGGCGGGAGCATCTCCTGCTCTTCCGCGGCCTTCTCGATCTCCTCTTCCACCCCGCGGAGACCCTTCTTGAACTCGACGATGCTGCGGCCCAGGGACTTGCCTACTTCCGGCAATCGCTTGCCGAAGAGCAGAAGACCGAAGAAAGCAATGACAACCAACTCCCAGCCGCCGGGTAGCCCGAACAAGGCCAAGCTGTTCATTTCAAGAGACATTCGCTGCTCCTGCAGAGGTCGATACGTCCACTGTTCACAGGTGCGACCCCGGAACAGGATTAATCGGCATTATACTCGAACGGGGGAGAGAAGTTCAAACCGCCCCACCCATTCGATCAACATCCGGGCCATTATAGTGCCGGCCACCGTTTGAGGTGGCAGCAAATGCCCCATTCCTCGCGAAAACCCAAGCGCTCCGGCGAGCCCGTCCTGACGCTATCTCTTATTTGGCCACGATTTACGAGCTCGGCAGCGTGGTGGGAGTCTCGCCCACATCAGCGGAATGCGGAGTCTCGCCCTGGTAGCCGAAATCCGCCGAGCTGGCCGACGGATCCGGCGACACGCCGCGCCGGGCGTCATGCGGGTGGCCCGGCTCGACGAACCCATCGCTGACCATCGGCGTGCAAGGCGGCGTCACGATCGCGCTGATCGGGAAGGCCAGCGTATTGAGGTGCCACCGGGCATAGGAATACGGCATCGCGAAGTAGTCCTGCCAGGTCCAGGCGAACTGGCCGTCCTGGTCGCCCTGGTCCTCGAACGGGTCTTCCCACCAGAGCGGCCAGTGCGGCACATCCCCGCTGACCACCCGGGCTTCGGTGCATTGTGGCGTGCGCTGGCGGATCACCGGCTCATGCCCGGCGGCCAGGATGCCCTGCTCGCTGGGGGTCGTCCAGGTCATCGGCGGAATCGAGTCATCGCGCCAGGGATTGACGCCCGGCGGCTGGTTACAGGCCGTCGTCAGGACGACCAGGGCCAGCCCCCGGGCTCCGCCGCCCGGCTGCCGTAGCCTGCTGCCAAGGTGGCGCGAGGCGGCGGCCAGGGGCCAAAGCGAAAAGGTGGGAAAGTGAGAAAGAAGGCGCCGGCTGTCGGTCCTCTTTTCCTGCATCGCATCCGCTCCAATGAGCTCTGGGCGGCAGAGCTCAAATTCGGGTTCCGTCTACTCGGGCTTCTTTCACCTTTAGATTTCGACCCTCGAGATTCCCGTGAGGTCGCCGTCACTGCTCCACCTTGTAATCGACGGCATAGTTGGGGGCCTCGCGGGTAATCGCAATGTCGTGCGGGTGGCTCTCCGCCAGGCTGGCCGCGGACACCCGAACGAATTGGGCCTCCCGCCGCAGCGCGTCGATGTCCGGGGTGCCGCAATAGCCCATGCCCGCTCGCAAACCGCCTACAAGCTGGTAAACGAACTCGGCCAGCGGCCCGCGATAGGGAACCCGGCCCTCCACGCCCTCGGGAACCAGCTTGTCGGCGCGTGATTCATGGCCTTGAGCATACCGATCTTTGCTGCCGCTGACCATAGCGCCCAGCGAACCCATGCCGCGGTATTCCTTGAACCGCCGGCCCTTCCAGATGACGAGCTGCCCGGGCGACTCATCGAGGCCGGCGAACAACGAGCCCATCATAACCGCACTGGCCCCTGCCGCGATGGCCTTGGTAATATCGCCCGAGAAGCGAATGCCGCCATCGGCAATGACCGGGATGCCGGCCGGGTCGGCCACCGACACGGCATTCATGATTGCCGTGATCTGGGGCACCCCAACGCCGGAAACGACGCGGGTCGTACAGATGGAGCCCGGACCGATGCCGACCTTGACCGCGTCGGCCCCGGCGTCGATCAGATCGGCCGCCCCCTGTGCCGTCGCGACGTTTCCAGCGATGATGTCGATATCGTACCGCTTGCGGATGTTCTTGACCGTTTCGATGACGTTCTCGCTGTGGCCGTGCGCGGAATCCACCACGATGACGTCCACATCGTTGGCGATCAGTTTTTCGACCCGCTCGTAGTCGTGAACGCCGACGGCCGCCCCCACGCGGAGCCGGCCACGGGAATCCTTGCAACTCGTGGGGAACAGCCGGCTGCGATCGATATCGCGGATCGTGATCATGCCGGCCAGCCGGCCGTCGGGATGCACCAGCAGGAGCTTCTCGACTTTGTGCTGATGCAGAATGTCCTCTGCGGCTTCAAGGGTGGTATCCGGCGGAGCGGTGACGAGATTCTTCCTGGTCATCACCTGCTCGATGGGCCGACTATCCGTGGCGGGCAGGAACTTCAGATCCCGGCGGGTGAGGATGCCGACAAGCTTATCGTCGTCGGTGGTGATGGGGATGCCGGAGACGTTGTGCAACCGCATCAGTTCACGGGCATGGGCCACCGTGTCGTTCGGCCGCAGGGTGATGGGGTCGAGGATGACGCCCGACTCGGAGCGTTTGACCTTATAGACCTCGCGGGTCTGGGCCTCGATGGGCAGGTTCTTATGGATGATGCCGATGCCGCCCTCCTGAGCCAGGGCAATGGCCAGGGCGGATTCGGTCACCGTGTCCATCGGGGCGGACACGATGGGCAGGTTGATGACGATGTTGCGGGTCAGGCGGGTGCTCACGTCCACCACGCGGGGCACGACGGAAGACCTGGCCGGCAGCAGCAGCACATCATCAAACGTGATGCCGTCGCCAATGATCTTGGACGCCTGGAAAGTAGCGGAAACGTTGGGGTGGGTTGTGTTGGTGATGTTAGTAGCCATGATGATATATACCGGCAAGGCGGGAAGCGCGTCAAGAGAGGACAAGAGGTGAAAGTTGAGGGCACGGGTCAGCCTTGGGCGGCCAGCGAAATGGACCAACGCTGAGCCGCCCATGACTGCTTCCTCCCCCGATCCATAACCCGCCCAGTTTTCAGCCTCTACGGCCGCCAGACCTGCCCTCATGAGGCCCCCTCCGTGTTGGACGACCGCCGTCATCCCTTGCCATCTTCCGCCGGCGGCTGCCTCCTGGCGAAACGCTTGAGGGAAACCTCTGCGACGCTCTGGAGCATCGGGTGCCATATTCACACGCAGCCCTCCAGAAATGCTGCGACTGCCGGTCGGCTCCCAGGCCGCAGGTGAGCAGGCGGGATGCCGTGGAACTTCGACATGCTCAACCGCCGGAGCACAGGCGTGGGAACATGGCACTCATTGGCTAACCCCTTGATGAACCGCTGGTTGCGGCTGCGCACACAAGCAACTCACAGCCTGCCGACCCCCCACAGGCACCGTTGTATTGCCCGGCTATCTCCGCCAACTTATGATCACCTGATCAGGATCCCCCAAGACCCCCGAAGGAGCGGAACCCACGATGGCGGTACCCTCGTTTACCCACCTGCATGTGCATACGCATTACAGCCTCCTGGACGGCGCCACCCGCATCGACGCCCTGGTCGCGCGGGCCAAGGCCCACGGGTCCCCTGCCGTCGCCATGACCGACCACGGCAATATGTTTGGGGCCATCCAGTTTTATCAGGCGGCCAAGAAGGCCGGCATCAAGCCCATCGTCGGCTGCGAGATGTACATGGCCCCCGCCGGCCGGATGGAAAAAGACGCCCGGGGCATGAAAGAGGCCAGCTACCACATTCTGCTGCTGGCCAAGGATCGGACCGGCTACCAGAATCTGCTCAAGCTCAACTCCATTGCTTACCGTGAAGGTTTTTACTACCGGCCGCGCATCGATAAGGACATCCTCCGCGAGTACGCGCAGGGATTGATCTGCACGAGCACCTGCCTGGGCGGCGAGATCCCGCAGGCTGTCCTGCGTGACGACCGCCACGCGGCCGAGGAGATCGCCAAGTTCTACCTCAGCGTCTTCGGCGAAGAGAACTTCTTCATTGAGTTGCAGGACCACGGCCTGCCCGAGCAGAAACAATCCAACCCGGAACTGATCACCATCGCCAAGCGCCTGGGCGTCGGCCTGGTGGCAACCAACGACGTGCACTACCTCGAACACGCCGACGTCGAGGCCCACGATGTCCTCTGCTGCATCAGCACCGGCAAGAAACTCGCCGACGAGGACCGCTTCAAGTTCCCCACCGATCAGTTCTTCATGAAGACGCCGGAGGAGATGTATGAGCTCTTCAAGGACACGCCCGAGGCCCTGGACAATACCAACCGCATCGCCGAGGCGTGCAACCTCGAGCTCGAATTCGGCAAGGTACACGCGCCGGTCTACAAGGTGCCCGGTAACAAGAGCGCCGACGATTATCTTCGCGAACTGGTCTACGAACGGGCGGCACAGAAGTATCCGGAAATCACCGACGCCATCCGCGAGCGCATCGACTACGAGCTGGGCGTTATCAGCTCGAAGGGCTTTTCGAGCTACTTCCTGATCGTGTGGGATTTCGTGAACTACGCCCGCTCGCAGGGCATCCCCTGCGGCGGCAGAGGAAGCGCCTGCTCGACGGTGGTGGGCTACTGCCTGGGCCTCTCCGCTCCCGATCCGCTGCGTTACGAACTCTATTTCGAGCGCTTCATGGACCCGGACCGCGCGGAGATGCCCGATATCGATATGGACATCTGCGAAAAGGGCCGCGAGCGGGTCATCGACTACGTCCGCCAGAAATACGGCCACGTCGCCCAGATCATCACCTATGGGACGCTCAAGGCCAAGGCGGCGGTCAAGGATGTCAGCCGGGTGCTGGGGCTGAGCTTCGACGAGGCCAACGCCATCTCCAAGCTGATCCCCGAAGAGCTCAAGATGACCATCGACAAAGCCCTCGCCCAGGAGCCCGAGCTCAAGAAGCTGTACGACACCAATCCGACCGTGCGGAAGGTCATCGACATCAGCCGGCGTCTGGAGGGCCTGGCCCGGCACACCGGCGTGCACGCCGCGGGCGTGGTGGTCAGCGACGAGCCGCTGGACAAGTTCGTGCCCCTCTACCAGCCGCCCAACTCGGACCAGGTCATCACCCAGTTCGACGGCCCCGGCGTGGAGCTCTGCGGCCTGCTCAAAATGGACTTCCTGGGTCTGTCCACGCTCTCCATCATGGAGCGGGCCCGCCAGCTTGCCGAGAAGAACCACGGCATCAAGCTCGACCTCGATGCGATTGACCTGACCGACCAGCGGGTCTTCGACCTCTTCATCAAGGGCGAGACCAAGGGCGTGTTCCAGTTCGAGTCCGGCGGCATGCGCGATGTGCTCATGAAGATGAAGCCCAACCGCATCGAAGACCTCATCGCCGCCAACGCCCTCTACCGCCCCGGGCCCATGGTCAACATCGACGCGTATATCGCCCGCAAGCACGGCGAGCACTGGAAGACCCCCCACCCCATCATGGACGAGGTGCTCAAGGAGACCTACGGCATCATGGTCTACCAGGAGCAGGTCTCGCGGCTGGTCAACCGCTTGGGCGGCATCGAGCTTAAGCGGGCCTTCCGCCTGGCCAAGGCCATCAGCAAGAAGAAGACGGCCATGATCGAGGCCGAGCGCGAACCGTTCCTGGCCGGCTGCGAAAAGAACGGCGTGAAGCGCGAGGTGGCCAACGAGATCTTCGAGGACATCCTCCGGTTCGGCGGGTACGCCTTCAATAAAGCCCACTCCACCGGCTATGCACTGGTCGCCTTCAAGACCGCTTATCTCAAGACTTACTACCCCACCGAGTACATGGCCGCCCTGCTGACCTTCGAAATGGACTCGCAGGAGAAGGTGGTCGAGTACATCGAGGAATGCAAGCGGATGGGCATCAAGGTGAGCGCTCCGGACATCAACGTGTCCGACCGCGATTTCACAGTGGTCAAGCCCGGGGGGGCAGGCGTTTCGCCAGCTTCGTCTGGTACCGGCGTCGCCCCCGTGCAGGGGACCATCCGCTTCGGCCTGGGGGCGATCAAGGGCGTGGGCGACAAGGCCGTGGCTGCGATTCTGGAGGCCCGCCGGACCGGCGGCCCCTTCAAATCGATCTTCGACTTCTGTGAGCGCGTGGACTTGAGCGTGGTCAATCACGGCGTGCTGGAGGCCCTGGTCAAGGCCGGCGCGTTCGACTCCACCGGCGCGATGCGCGGGGCGCTCATCCGCATCCTCGACGACGCCATCAAGTACGGCCAGAGCGTCGCCGAAGACCGCCGCTCCGGCCAGATGTCCCTTTTCGGCGGTTCCGATTCGCTCCCCCCACCCCGCCAGGCGCCCCGCATTTCCGACGAGCAGTGGAACGAAGCCGAGATGCTGGCCCACGAGAAAGCGGTGCTGGGCTTCTACGTGACCAAGCACCCGCTCTCTTCGCACGAGCACACACTGCAGAAATACGCCACCGCCACCACCGCTGACCTGAAACGCTATTCCGACGGCACGGACGTTACCCTGGGCGGCATGATCAGCAAGATCCGCACGGTGATCACGAAGAACGGCCGCAACGCCGGCTCGAAGATGGGCATCGTGACCCTGGAGGATCTGCGCGGATCGGTGGAGGTCGTGCTGTTCCCGAGAGACCTGGAGCGCTACCAGGCCCAGCTCAAACTGGAGACCATCGCCTTCTTCCGCGGCCAGGTGGACCGCCGGCGCGAGGAACCGTCCCTGCGCGTCTCGGAAGTCATCCCGCTGGAACAGGCCGATGAGGTTCTCAGCACAGCCGTCGTCCTGCGCATCAACTGCAATGGAGCCCGAAGCGCAAGCGAGGGACAAAGCGGCAACATCGACGCCACCCTCAAGCAGGTCCGCGAAGTGGTCAAGCAGTTCAATGGCCCCAAACCCCTCTATTTGGAGCTGTGGACGGAAGGCAAGCTGCGGGTCACCATCCGCGCCAGTGAACGCTGCGGCGTAAGGCCCAACGAAGACTTCCGCAAGGCAAGCGAAGCCCTGCTGGGCGAAAACACGGTAACCATCGCCGGCCTGCTCCGCCGCGCCCCGGCCGCCCCCATGGCTCCCCCGCCGCGGGAATATCACTACGAAGAAGAGACCGACTCCTCGACTGCAGACAGCGGCGAAGAGATGGATGACGAGGCTGTCATGGCAGAGTAATCCCTTGGAGCGTCAGCAGATGAAGTTCTGGCGGCTGCAGCAACCAGACTACGATTCGGATTACCGAGCCATGTTTATAAACGGCGCGCTCACGCATCCGTACTCGCTCCCCGGCATCCGCTGTGATATCTGCGGGTAAGAGTGGGCTGGCAGTCGCATTCTGCCCTATGACTGTCCGGCAGAGTTCAGGACACATCCACTCTTTAACAACCGCAGGTCTGTTTCACGCCCCGAACATCTGTCGCTCCAGCAGACATTGATGAATGCACTGGGCATCAATGGCCAGCCTTTCGAATCTCTCAGGCCGGGCGATTACTTTCAGCCGTGTTTTCTTGACGTTCCATCACGGCCTCGCGCCGATTTTCTGTGGAGCGGATCAGGAAGCCTGGTTGTTTCCCAACGAATCAGGAATCTGCTTCTCGAATATTGCCCTGCCCACGTCTCCGTTTGCCCCATCAACCTTCGGAAGATCGGCAAGAGGAATGCCACTCTCCCACCCCCCATTCCTTCCACTGGTGAACCGGAAGACATGGTCGAACAAACTCCTTCGAGTCATGACCTTTGTGGGGTGGGACCCTATTTCGAAGTAGTCATCCGTGACGAATCGAGTCTTCCCGAAGGCTATGAGCTGCTTTCTGTGTGTTCCGGATGCAGACTGCCAAAGATCAATAAGGCAAACCGACTTCTCAGAATGACCGATTCAATGTGGAGAGGACAGCAGATCTTCTTCCTCGCCATCACTCTTTATGTCGTTGTCACCGACGCACTGAAGCAGAAGATCGAGGGAATTGGAGCGACAAACGTAACCTTCGAGGATCTCTCCTGGACAGAATGGACCTTCAAGCGGTAGTCCGGGGATCGAATCAGGGAAATTCAACTTTCCTCTGCGCTCACCCGCCCCCCGCCAAAACCCCTTCCGGCGTGAGCACAGTAATCTCAGTGAACCGCGCGAAATGACTCGCATTGAACGTCAGCAGCCGGGTCAACCCGTGCCGCCGCATCGCCGCCACGAGCCTCGCGTCGTGAGTGGTCTTGCCCTTCACGTCGTGCCGGCTCACCAACTGCTCCCATTCCGGGAGAATCCCATCGTCATCGGGGCACAGGGTGAAAAGCGCCTTTATCTTCTCGACTTCCGCCCGTGCTTCCGTGGTGGACAAGTCGAGGCCGTTTTCGTCGGCCGGACGCGTGGCCACCGCCCAGAACTCATAAAGGCTCTGGGGTACGATGTAGACTTCTCCCCCTGCGCTATCAACTGATCGACGGCATCAAGGGCCAGGTGGTGCTGCCGGTGACCTGGTTGAGCCATCCGCGTCAGAATATTCGTGTCCAGCAGAATGCTCACTCTCCGCACCCCTCGTAGATGCTCTCCCGGCTGTCATCCGCTTCATAATCAAGAGTCCGGTGGCTGGCCGCCCAGGCGCGTAACTCGGCCCTGCGGCGCTCGATGGAAGGATCTGGTAGTCGAAAGTTCGCGTCCTTGCGAGCTATGAACTTCTCTTCCAGGACCTCCCGTACGATGTCCGCCACGTCCTTGCCGACGGCAGCCGCCCGCTCGCGGAGCTTAGCCTCAAGCTCGGGAGGCAGTTCTACCTGAAGGGCCATCTCAGCTCTCCTGTACTCTCATTTGCTCACCCCGGACGCTCTTTTCGCATTATAATGAGGGTAACGGGAGGTGAACACCGCCGCGTCGGCCGGTCGCCAACCTCACCCGAGGATTGGATTCGAGTGAGAACATCCGCATGGCTGTTGCCACCTTCGAAGGCATCGTCGAAAACAGCCAAATCCGGCTCCGGGAAGGCGTAAAGCTGCCGGTAAGAACGAGGTTTTACGTCGTCGTTCCCGAGCTGGAAGTCATGCCGAGGGCGCATGTACACAGCCCGCGTCGGCAATGGTCCGCGGCGCAGCACAGCGACTCAAGCTGAGAGCGTTCACCCCATCACCCACGGGATCGCCAGCATCGTGGTCAACATGCCGCACAGGCCCATCGCCACCGCCGAGAAGCTCCCCTGGACCGGATCGTCCTCCAGCATGCGTGCGGTGCCGATGCCGTGGGTCGCCGCTCCCATGGCCACCCCCACCGCCGCGGGATGCCGCACACCGCAGACCCGCAGGAACATTGGCCCCACGATGCTTCCGGCCAGCCCTGTCAGCACCGTCATCGCCGCCGTCAACTCCGGCCAGCCGCCGATCAACCGCGAGATCTCCATCGAGATGGGCGTGGTCACGCTCTTGGGCATCATGCTCAACATGATTTGAGAGCTGCCCCCCACCACCAGCACGAAGGCCGCGCCCGAAGCGACGCCGGTCAACGACCCCACCAGCACGCCGGCCAGCACCGGCCTGAGCGCCGCCCGAATCCGCTCGGCGTGTTTATACAGCGGGACCGCCAGTGCGACCGTGGCCGGCCCCAGGGCCATGGTGATCAGGTCTCCGCCGGTGCGATAGGCCTTGATCTCGGCTCCGAAAGCCCATATCGCCAGCAGCGTGCCCGCACAGGTCAGGAGGATGGGGTGCGCCCAGCGGCAACGGCCGCGGATCATCAACGCGATCGCGTAGAAACCAACGGTCACCGAAAGCCCGAACAGCGGAGATTGCGTCACGGCGGGCGCGAGCGTCAGGAGCGGCATCGTCCCCCCTTGCCGGCCGGTCCGGAGCCACACTTGAGGGCCACAAGCTGCACACACCACCCCGTCAGCAACAGCGTCACCGCGGTGCTGCCGATCATGCCGATCACCACCGCCGGCCACTCATGGGCCACCTGGGGGAACAGCGCAACACCCACCACGATGCTCGGGGAAAAGAAGAGCGGAAGATGCCTGATGAGAAGTTCCGCCGTGTCCTCCACCCACTCCAGCCGTACCACCCCGGTGAAGAGGGCCACGGTCAGCAGAGCAAAACCCAGCACGCTGGCCGGCAGTGGAACATGGGCCTGCTCGTGCAGGATCACGCCGGCGAAATTGAAAAACAAGATTATGGCCAAGCCTCGCATGGGCGGATTATAACACCGCGAACCCCGCATGAGGATAAGCTTCGGAACAGGGAACGCAGGCGGGGCCGGGGCCCTTCCGGGAGGGCGGGCATCCTGCCTTCCGGAGGGCGGGCATCTTACCCGCCTTTGAGGTTCGCAAGATGCGTACCAGCCGGGATTCTACAGCGGCCCGCCATAAAGAATTGCCACCCCCATCAGCGTGCAGCGCGAGCCGAGCGGACAGCCAACCAATCAAATCAACGAGGAGATGCCCTGGGCCTGATCAAACCGTCCGCCTGAACTGGGCTTTGATTTGATCGCGCAGCCAGAACACGATAAGGATCGCCACGATCGTCACGGTGATAAACCCACGGTAAAAAAGGGCCGCGGCCGGACTCCATGGCTCTCTGTGCTCCATCTTCAGCATGCGCGCATCGGGTTTCGTATTGACCGGCACCCCGGAGCCGGGAGGACGACTGAAGCCACTACTCCTGGCCAGGCGGATGGGGAGGGTTTCGGTTCCCCACGGCAGGTCCCGTTGCAGTTGGACGAAGCGTCGCTCCAGTTGCGGTGTTTCCTTCACGAGCGCCAGCCAGACGAACTCGGCATCGTTCAACCGCGCCGGGCCGCCGAACAACTGAGCGACGTCCACGGCCGCACTGCGAGATTCGGACCGCCTGTCGAGCCATCCTTCCCAGTACCTGCTGGCATGGACCAGCAATTGCGGAATATTCAAGGTGAGCGTCCCGGATGCCTGCTCCGGAGCGGCCGGCAAAGCCTTCCGCATGGCGAAATCACCATGCGCGGATGGACCGTCCGGGGTTGACACCAGATCGCCGTACGCGAATCCGGCAACGGTCAGGAAAAGCAGAGCGCTCCACCTGGAGCTTCGACGTATGAGCGGCATCAGGCGTCCTTTTTCGTACCCATGCTGCCCCCACCAGACAGCTCACCAACGGGAAGCCGCCGTCTCCGGCCTGCACCACATTGCATTATTCCCAGCGGAAGAGGCGGAAAACGGCTCAATAATGGTTAATTCATGAGTCGTTCATCTCAGCAGTCGGTCGGTCCGCGGGCGTAACGGCAGCACCAGGTAACGGCTTTCGCCTGTTGAGCCGGAGGCCTTCGCCACCCTGGAAGCGCAGCAGGGCTTCACAGGCCCGGCTGATGCCCAGGCTCCGGGCTTGATCCGGAGTCAGCCAGCGGAACGGCGGCTGGCCCTGAGACGGGTTCGCGGGAGAGGAGGGATCAGGCTCGTTGTGATCCTGCCCACGGAGCCGAGTGCCCACATAGATGTGAAAGGTGATCTCACGATGAGTGAGATGCCGGACAACGGTTCCAGCGGGCCTGGCCGCCAACCGCACACCGACCGGCAAGCGGGCGCGTAGCCGCCGGCGCGCGGTTGCGAGGGGCTCGCCGGTTTCAACGGGTTCTGCAGGCAGTTCCCAGAGGCCGGCCCACAACCCCTTGGCCGGCCGCTGCACAAAGAGCAGACGTTCGCCCCACCGCAGCAGAGCCACAACGACGGCAGCGGGCAGCGCCCGGGGACGCTTGGCCGGTGGCGGGATCTGGCCGGCGCGCCCCTTCCGGCAGGCCAGGCAGTAGGTTTTTAGAGGGCACTGGAGGCACGCGGGAGTCTGTGGCCCGCATACGGTCGCCCCCAGCTCCATCAGGGCCTGGTTGAAATCGCCGCAACGTTTCGCCGGCAGGATAGCTTCGGCCAGGCGCCAGAGATGGGCACGGGTGGCGGGACTCCTGGGGTCAGCTTCCATGGCCGTCAGCCGCATCAGCACGCGCCCCACGTTGCCATCGAGCACCGGGGCCCGCACGCCGTAGGCAATCGAAGCGATCGCCCCGGCCGTATATCGCCCTACCCCGGGCAGCCTCATCAGTGCCGCCACCGTGTCGGGCACGCGCCCGCCATGGATCTCGACAATCTTGCGGGCCGCGGCATGCAGGTTGCGAGCCCGGCTGTAATATCCCAGGCCTGCCCAGAAAGGGAGCACCTCATCCATGCTGGCGGCAGCCAGAGCCGAAACCGTCGGGAAGCGCTTCAGAAAGCGTTCATAGAACGGCACGACCGTGGCCACCTGGGTCTGCTGGAGCATGACTTCGGCGACGAGTTGGGCATAGGCGTCGTGTTCGCGCCGCCGCCAAGGCAAATCGCGCCGGTTGCGGTCGTACCAGCGCAGCAACGGCCGGGCGATATCCAGGCGCAGGCTTCTGGGCATTCCTTCTGGCATGGTCTGATCCTAGCTGACCATGCGCGATCCTGCGACATGCTTTGGGGCACACTGCTTGTGGAGGGCAAGCTGGGTACTCGACGAAAGCCGGGTGCCGGCCGTTTCCTGGACAAAACACCTGCTCCCCGTTTGGTCTTACGAAGGCGGGCAGGATGCCCACCCCCTGTTTGGATTCAGGAAGGCGGGCAAGATGCCCGCCCCCCTGCGCCGCCAAAAAATAAAAAACCGGCCGGAAGCTGTCGTGTGTCTTCCGGCCGGGCAATTGGGTTGGGGGGGCAAAGAAAAACGCTCAGCGGCTACGACGACGCAGCAGGCCCAGCAGGCTCAGGCCACCGAGAACGCTCAGCGTAGCCGGTTCGGGAACCGGAGCAAAGACCAGCGAGAATGACGAGGCGTGAGGCCCCTCATAGTACGAGTTGTCAGTATAGACCTTGAAGCGAACCGACTCGTTCGTGCCAACGGGGGTGGCAAAGGTCATATCTGCCTGGCCCCACAGATAACCTGTGACCAGCCCGTTCATCGTCGAGTAGTCTCGGCTGCCATCGCCCAAAGCGTTGGAATAGACAATCGGGCCGGCAAGAGCCCGGCTGACGTCAATGCTATTGCCGGAGAAGCCCCACTCGTCTTCCAGACCATTGCCCTGAACCAGAGCCACCAAATCACCCGCACCGGGGGTGATCGTCATGCCGGTCCACGCGACCGAACCCGTGTTTTTCAGGGTGACCCAGTACCAGCCCTTGAAGTCATCGCCGTAGGGATCCCCCGCTTCGACATGCACTGGTCCCTGGAAGGGGGCAAGCGAGCCCACATCAAGGCTCAGATCCGGCACCTCATCCCCAAGGCCTCCGGTGTGGGCCATGGCCCAGCCGGTCAACGCCAAAAAGATTGATCCGATTAGTATGCATCGCTTCACGATGTGCCCTCCTGCATTTTCCCAACCTGATCTGAAGAGGCCGCCAGTACAATATTGTCGAAGACGCGAGACATCCGCGCACCTGACGACCGAATATGCTGGGGATAATTTACCCAATAGGTAAGATACCTGTCAATCGATTTGCAGTCTATTCTTCCTAAGAAAAGAAAATTTTTTCTGGAAAGTCAGCGAGCAGCTCAACCGTTAAAATAGAGAAAGTCTGCCAATCGTGTCGGCGGCTGATTTACACCCCCTGCCGTCGGCAAACTCCGGGCGGGGGCGGAGGCCCCGCTGGAGCCCCAAAGCCTGCCGGGCTTGAGTAGACAGTCCCCTTGCCGTAGACTTTGGCAAAGTTGAATGGCAGGACTTACTATCAGAGGAGGTTGACGGGAGAACGGACGGGCGGACCCCCATAGAAGCCGGCCCCCTCAACCGGCTGGCAAGTCGGACTCATACAATAACTTATATCCGGGACCGCTCATGTTATCGTTTACCGTTCATTCCACTGAAGAGGGTACTGCCCCACTCAAGCTCGACGGTGCCTACGTCGTGGGCAGCGATGGGGTTCCTCTGCGCGCCGAGCTGGAAGTGCGCAATTCGCGGGTCTATTGCGCCAAGCGCGCCGATGGCCCCGCGGGCTTGGCACTCGTCTGGCCGGTACCGGGGAGCGGTGCGCTCCTGCTGGAAACCAGCCGCCTCATGGACAGGGAAAAACCCTACAACCTCGTGCTGGAACTGGTTCGTGGGCGCCTCATGCACATCAACCAGAAGCGCGAGGATTGGGGCCTTTTCGATTTTGACGGGGTGGAACCCGTCACTTCGGAGATCGACAAAGCCCGCGACCTGATGGTTCAGGCCCTCAAGACCGAGGACGCACTCCAGCAGAGCATGGTGGCCAGCGAGGCCCTGAAACTGGCCATGGTCGCCGGTGAGCGGCTCAGCCTTTTCCACGCGGACATCTTTCTGAACCGCCGCAAGCAGGCCCACGCGTTCTCGCGCCGAACCCTGGGCTGCGCCGTGGATCTGTCCAACACCAGCGAGGCCTATCGCCACCGGCTCCGGGAATGCTTTGATTACGCCTACCTGCCCATGCCCTGGCGAAGCGTGGAGCCCAAACAGCAGGAATACACCTGGCAGGCCTTTGACGCCTGGGTGGAGTGGCTGGTCAAGAACCGCATGCCCATCAAAGTCGGGCCGCTAGTCAGCTTCAACGAAGGCCAGATCCCCGATTGGCTGGCCATCTATGAGACGGATTTTGAGGCGGTCCGTAACTTTATCTTCGAGCACGTGCGGCGCGTCGTGGAGCGTTACGGCAGCTACGTCCACCAGTGGGACGTGATCAGCGGCATCCACGCCGACAACACCTTCCAGTTCACCTTCGAACAGTTGATGGAAGTGACCCGCATCACGGCCTCGCTGGTCAAACAGCTTGCGCCGCGGGCCCAGACGGTAATTAATCTGGTGGCCCCGTGGGGCGAGTACTACGCTCGCAACCAGCGGACCATTCCGCCGATGCTGTACGCCGACATGGTCGTGCAGAGCGGGGTGGCCTTTGACGGGCTGGGCGTGCAGTTGCTCTTTGGCAAGCCCACCGATGGCATGTTCACCCGCGATATGTTCCAGATCTCCGATCGACTGGACAAGCTGGGCAATCTGGGCAAACCGCTGCACATTACGACGGTCCAAGTGCCCTCCGCTCCGACCGCCAACGGTGATCAGTGGTACGGCGGTTTCTGGCGCGAGCCCTGGAGCGAGCCGGTTCAGGCCCAGTGGGTCAAGGAATTCTACGGTATTGCCCTGAGCAAACCCTTTGTGGAGAGCATCACGTGGGCAGATCTGGCCGATCGGCCGGAAACCGGCATATTGCCCACCGGCGGGCTTCTGTCGGCGGATCTGCATCCCAAACTGGCCTTCAAGGTGCTCAAGCAGTACCGGGCGGAGTTGCTGAACGCCGTCCGCCGGCCCCCTGTGCGCCGACGGGACGAGATCAAGTAAGAGCTCTCGATCACCGCAACGAGCTGGTAAACGACCGAACTTGCCTGGACTGGCATCACCCACGTACCACGCTGTTGAGCCATGAGCGATACGAGTGACCGACCCGCGGGGGCGCACGGGGTACACCTCATGTGTTACCTGCTGGTGGTCGTTCTTTTTGTGCTCGCGGCCGTGGAACGGCATCGCAGGACGCTGGTTTTTCAGGATCGACCGCCTGTCGAGCCGGATCGGGTCGCCCAGCTCCAGACGCGGGTGGATCCGAATACGGCCGGCTGGGCTGAACTGGCCCGGCTTCCGAACGTTGGCGAATCGCTGGCCCGGTCGATCGTGGCCTACCGGGAAGAGCGGCGCGCCAAGGACGGCTCGACCGCTTCCAACCCCTCCCCACCTTTCCAGTCTCTTGAGGATCTGGATGCAGTCCCGGGGATAGGGCCGCGGACCCTGCACCAAATCGCACCCTATCTCAAATTCCCTCAATAACTTACGTTCAACACACCCGTGACATGGGCGGCCGGGGCCGCATTCCAGCTAAATCCGACAGGAGCTCATCTATATCAGCGGTTACCCAATTGACGGCTGAGCTGCACAGGTTTAGAATCGCCGGCTGACATGAGAACTCCGCCGTCATGGCCAGGCCGCAGTGGCGCACGGCCCGCTATGACCGCCCCCGTCGAGGGCATTGCTCTTCGTCGGCGGAATAACCTAACGCGAGGCTGGACTCATGAAGTACGGCATTTTAGCCTTGATTCTGGTGGCGCTCGCCGCAATTGAGGTGGGCTGCTCCTGCGATTCCTCTTGCCCAATCTGCCTGAGCCCGGGGACCACAACCGCTTTGCCCGGCGGCTGGTGCTGCGGCCAGGATGGTGTTGCCTATACCGGCAAGGAGCGTCGCGAGATGCGCCGTCGCGTGGCGGAGATCGATTGTCGCCAGCTCAACGACGACCTCGATTACTTCTTCCTTCAGGAACAGCCTTCGCATCTGTCGCGATGGCCGATCGAGTGACCCGGTCAGCGCCCGGTTATCAATAGCCAGTCGCAGCTTTTTCCGGGCGGACCGACGGACGGCCTTGCCTTTCGCTGGCAGCCTGAATTGAACAATGATCCTCTTGCGGCCGGCCGCAGTGCCGGCCGTTCGTTTTTGCACCCGTGCTATTTGCTATTTGTCCGCCGCGGCGTCGTCCATTTTCATGCCGACGTTCCGGTAGACCTCGCCCATGGCGGCGGTCAGGGCTACTTCCGCCAGGCCGCTGGAGTATCGGTTGGCGGCCAACTGCACTTCAGCGGCGGCCAGTTCATTGATGGGGATGAGCACATCATCAATGCTCAGCGTCGATTCGCCGGCCAGGTAGGCCTCTGAGCGGTTCTTGAAGGTAGCCTGCTTCTGGCGGATGTTGTCAAGGATGGCCGCCCGGACCTTGTGGTTGGACCGCAGGGTCGCCGTGCGGGTGGTAATCTCGCGCTGAATGTCCAGGCGCTCGGCCTCGATTTCGGCCTTGTATTGGCGGATCTGAGCCTCGGCCTTGAGCCGGGAGGCTTTCAGCACGCGTTGATCATTGAGCCGGACGGTGACGCCGGTCTGAACCTGCCAGCCGCCGACCCGGTCGTCGAAACTCTCGGCGCCAAAGGCGAACTGAGTGCCTTCCAGGTAAGCGGTGATGTCCAGGGTTCCCTGAATGGCCTGCCGGCGCTGGAGTTCCGCGTTCTCGATGGCGTTATCGAGCACACGGAAGCGGGGGTTGTTGGTATACGCCTCCTGCACCATGCGGGCCAGCCCATCGGACGTGGCGGACATTTCAATGTACTTGCTGGGCGTGTACTCGCTCGGCTCTTCCAGAACGTAGGAGGTTTCAGGATCCAGCCCCAGCCTGGCCAGCAGCGAGAGCATGGCGTCGCGGTGGTAGTTCATGTACTGGTCGTGGTACACGCGGCTGTCTGCGATGGTGGTATCGAGTCGGTCGAGATCTCCTGGCCGAACGCGAGGGTCCTCGCGGATCGTGTTGAGGGCTTCGATCTTGTCGTTGTAGGCGCGGGCGATCTGGAGATAGTAAATGGCCAGCTCGTAATACTGGAGGGCTTCGACGGCGTAGGTGCGATAGTTGTCGAGGTAGTTGAGCCGGGCCTGGCGGGCGGTGGATTCCTGGAAAGCCGAGGAAATGATGCGTTCCTGCCGACGGCGGGAGCCCACGAAGGGCACCTCGATTCGCCCGCGGATCAGTCCGCCGCTGCCCTCGTCCACGCTGTCCTGATCCTTGTCCGGCTCGCCGATCCTGACGCGCGACGCGCTGCCTCCGCCTTCGATGCGGAAGATGGCGCCCTCGAAGGTCTCCTTCTGCAGACCGGCGGTGAATTCACCGCTGGTCCCTCTGGAATCCTGGCGTTCGGGGAAGCGGTTCATCTGCCCATTGGCTTCGGTGAAAGGTTCAAATCGGCTCAAGTTGGCCCGGAATTCCTCCAGCCCGTGCTCGGCCGCCTCCATGGCCTCCCGGTGGGACCGCACCTGGGGGCTGAGCTCATAGACCAGCTTGATGATGGTCAGAGGGTTGAGCTGACAGGCGGGCGTGGTCGCCACTCCGGCAGGCTGGGATGCCGGCTGGGAAGCGGCCTGACCCGCCGGCTGACTGCAGGGGGCCAACTGGGCGGCGCGCTCCAGGATCTGCCGCCGGTAAGCGCCGTCCGGCTGCGTGGTGGGGGCCGGCACGGGGCTGGCGGAGTTCTGGAGGGACAGCGACGAGCACCCGAGCACGGCATGCAGCAGCACGGCGCAGACCACGCCTTTGACCAACGTCAGACGCCGGCCGATGGGCGGGTGGATTGTCGAGCTCGATGACATCTGCGGGCAATCCCCAAGCGGTGGCCATGCGGCTCCAGACCAGCAGGCTTTTTGTAACAGAAACCCGGCCGGAAAGCGAGTGGTGGCAGCCCCCCCATCGCGCGCTACGCCCGGCGGATTCGGCAAGAGCCCCCCTTTCGGCGACAAGGCCAGAACCGGCAATCCGTCCCGGTTTCGGACATGATCCTCATCTGGTAAACTTTTCGTGTGGAGATTTCCTGTGAACAGCCGTCTGCGTCAGACCCTTTCCAGCTCGCTCACTGTGCTGGGGGTGCTTTTGGGGCTGGCATGGGCGAATACTCACAGTTACCTGCTGTTCCATTGCCTGGCCGAGTTGTTCAGCATTGTGATCGCCGCCGGCATCTTTATGGTGGCCTGGAACGCCCGACGGCTGCACGAGAACGATTATCTCACTTTCCTGGGCATCGCTTTTCTGTTTGTGGGCGCCACCGACCTGGTACACACCCTCGCTTACAAGGAGATGAACGTCTTTGTTGAGCACAAGGGCCCGGATCCGGCAACGCAGCTCTGGATCGCCGCCCGCTACATGGAAAGCCTGTCCATGCTCGGAGCCGTCCTGCTGGTCGGGCGAAAGATTCGGCCGCTGCCGGTGCTGGCCGGTTTTACGGTGGTGCTGATCCTCGTGCTGCTGGCCATTTTCGAGTGCAGCCTGTCTCACAATTTACTGCAGAAAAAATAGGGCCTCCCGTATGTTAGAGTGGCCAAAAGCCCAACAGGAGGCCCCGTCATGTGCCGTTTTGCCAGGGATGGCCGGCACCTGGCGAACCTGGTCGTGGAAGCCGCTGCTGTGTGCCGTGCCGCGGATACTGCTCGACGTCGTGGACCAGGTCGCCCAGAGACTTAC